>NZ_PSUG01000026.1:0-52379 GCF_002931755.1 Rathayibacter sp. AY2B3
CTCGTCTCGCTGATCACGGGCGCGAAGGCCGCCTGATGCACCCCGAGTTCCTGCACCGCGGGAGCACGGAGCGCTCGTCGCCGATCGGGGTCCACGCGGGCCTGCTCGTGGGCGACTGGACGCCGGAGTCGGGGCGCCGTGCCATCGGCACCGCCGCCTCGATCGGCTTCGACCTGATCGAGATCCCGGCGCCCGCCGACCCCGACGCCTCCGCGTGGACCTCCGGCCTGCTCGACGAGCACGGGATCGACGCGGTCGTCTCGCTCGCGCTGGACGCCGACTCCGACATCACCGACCAGGCCACGGCCGACCGCGGCGAGGAGCGGCTCCTGGCGGCCGTGCGGTTCGCCGAGGCGATCGGCGCCCGCTACGTCGGCGGAGTCACCTACTCGGCCATGCGCAAGTACGAGCACGCGGCCGACGCCGCGGCCCGCTCGCGCTCGCTCGACGTGCTGCGGAGGGTCGCCGCGGCCGCCGCTCCCGCCGGCGTCGTCGTCGGAGCGGAGTACGTGAACCGCTACGAGAGCAACCTGCTGAACACGGCCGCCCAGACCGCCGCATTCCTCCGCGAGCTCGACGCGCCGAACGTGCTCCTGCACCTCGACACGTTCCACGCCCACCTCGAGGAGGTCGACCTCGCGAGCGCCGTCCGCGACGCCGGCGACCTGCTCGGCTACCTCCACGCCTCCGAGAACCACCGCGGAGAGCTGGGCACCGGGAGCACCGACTGGACCGGGCTCGCGGCGGCGCTCGCCGACTCCGGCTACCGCGGCCCGCTCACCCTCGAGAGCTTCTCGCCCGCCGTCCAGCCCCCGGCCTCGGCCGAGGGCATGGGCCTCTGGCGCGAGCTGTGGAACGATCCCGTCGCGCTCGCGACGTCCGGTCACGCGTTCCTCGCGGGCCTGCTCGACACCGACCCCGCGGCCCGACGCCGCCCCTGAACCTCGCGGCCCGACGCCGCCCCTGAACCTCTCGAACCAAGGAGCACCACCATGACCACGAACCCTCTCGGAGTGCACGCCCTCGTCTTCGCCGGCGGCACCACCCCCGACGAAGTGACCGCGACGATCGAGCAGACCAAGGCGGCCGGATTCGACCTGCTGGAGCTCTCGCTGCACGACGTGCAGAACCTCGACACCGCCTCCGCCCGCGCCGCCCTCGAGGCGAACGACCTCGGCATCGTCTGCTCGCGCGGCCTCGCCTTCTCGGCCGACGTCTCCAGCGACGACCCCGAGGTCGTGGCCCGCGGCGCGAAGCTGCTCGCCGACTCCCTCGAGACCACGCACGCGCTCGGCGGCACCCACTTCACCGGCGCCCTCTACAGCGCGCTCGGCAAGTACAGCGCGCCCCTCTCGGCCGCGGGCCGCGCGAACGTCGTCTCGGTGCTGACCGACCTGGCCGCGGAGGCCTCCACGAAGGGGATGACCCTCGGCCTCGAGATCTGCAACCGCTACGAGACCAACGTCATCAACACCGCCGCGGACGCCCTGCGCCTCGCCGACGACATCGGCGCCGACAACGTCCTGATCCACCTGGACACGTACCACATGAACATCGAGGAGGACGACTTCTTCCGCCCGGTGCTGCTGGTCGGGGATCGTCTCGGGTATGTCCACATCGGCGAGAACCACCGCGGCTACCTCGGCAGCGGCCACCTCGACTTCACGACGTTCTTCCACGCCCTCGCCGCGATCGACTACCGCGGGCCCATCACCTTCGAGTCGTTCTCGTCGGCCGTCGTCTCGCCGACCCTCTCGAACGACCTGGCCGTGTGGCGGAACCTCTGGAACGACGGCCCCGCGCTCGCCCGTCACGCCCACGGCTTCCTGGTGAACGCGCTGGAGAGCAGCCGTGGCGAGGCCTGAGACCGAGGTCGCCCCCGAGGTGGAGTGGCCCGGGCTCGATGAGCTGGCCGGGCGCGCCCTCGCGCTGACCTCGCCGGGCCGCCGCGCGATCGTCGCGATCGCCGGAAGCCCCGGCGCCGGCAAGACCACGCTCGCCCGGGCCGTGGTCGCCCGCGCGAACGAGCTCGCGGGGGAGGGGACCGCCGCCTTCGTGCCGATGGACGGCTTCCACCTCGCCAACGCCACGCTCGACGAGCTCGGCCGCCACGACCGCAAGGGCGCCCTCGACACGTTCGACGGCTGGGGATTCCTCGCCCTGGTGCGGAGGCTGCGCGCCGAGACCGACCACGTCGTCTACGCGCCCACCTTCGAGCGCACCGTCGACGAGGGAGTGGCCGGAGCGCTGGCCGTGCACCCCTCCGCGTCGCTCGTCGTGCTGGAGGGCAACTACCTCCTCGTGGACGAGGGCCCGTGGGCGCTGCTGCGCGCCGAGTTCGACGAGGCCTGGTTCTGCGCGACTCCCGAGACCGAGCGCTTCGAGCGCCTGGTCGACCGCCACGTCTCCTTCGGCCGCGCCCCCGAGGCGGCCTCCGCCTGGGCCTCCGAGGTCGACGGGCGGAACGCGGTGCTGATCGAGGCCACGCGCGACCGCGCCGACCTGATCGTGTCGGGGACGGCGGCGGGGGTGGTCTGACGCTCTCCTGCACGTGACGTGCTCTCCTGCGCGCTGGATTCGCGGATTCGGCGAGCACAACGACATCCGGCGTGCAGGAGCGCCGGGATGTGATCCAACGGGCGCGCCCGGTCCGACCGCGCCTACTCCGTCGGGTAGTCGGGCGCGACGAAGACGCAGAACGGGTGGCCCGCCGGATCCGCGAGGACGTGGAGCGCCTCCTCCGGGTCGTCGCTCCTGTCCTCGATCAGCGCGGCACCGAGAGCGAGGGCGCGGGTCTTCTGCCGGTCGAGCTCGTCGGCGTCCGCGACCATGAAGTCGAGGTGCAGCTGCTGCGGGACGGGTCCCTCCGGCCAGGTCGCGCGCGGCAGGGCGGCCACCCGCTGGAACGTGAGCTTCGCGCCGTCGGCGGTGACGATCGCGACCCACTCCGCCTCGTCGTCGGAGCCGTCCGCGGGCGGCTCGTCGCCGGGACGGTACTCGCCGCCGAGCAGGGCGAGGTAGAAGGCGGAGGGGGCGCGGGCGTCCTCCGTGTCGAGGACGACCTGGCGCAGGCGCATGCGGGCAGGCTACCGCCGGACGGCCCGCACGGGCGCTGCGGATCGTGATCGCCGCACAACGTCGGCCGAGAGCAGGGTCCCTGCCCCGACAAGGCAGGCCGTCCCCTCTCAGCCGAGGTCGTGCAGCCCGCCGCGCGCCGCCTTGCCACTCCGCGCCCGCTTCCTCAACCCCTCCCGGCTCCCGGCCGCGCGCCAGGGCCCGGCGCGTACTGTGGCCGCTGACTCACGACGGCTACGAGGGAGACACCATGACGGAGCAGATCGGAATCCCCGAGGCCGCGGCACTGGGGAGCGAGCAGCGGAGCATCGCGATCCTCGGTGCGGGCGGCGACCTCACCGAGCGGCTGCTGCTGCCGGGCCTGGGCCGGGTGGCCGAGCTCGCGCGCGACCTCGAGCTCACGCTGATCGGGGCGGCTCGCACGCCGCAGACCGACGAGGAGTGGCAGGGCCTCGTCCGCCGCAGCCTCGAGGCGGCCGGAGTCGCCGCGCACACGGTCGAGGCGCTCGCGTCGCGCGCGCGCTTCGTCGCCACCGACGCCTCCGACCCGGAGCAGCTGAAGGCCCTCCTCGACGCCTGCCCGTCGACCCCGGTGCTCTACGTCGCACTGCCGCCGGCCATGGGGCACAAGGTCGCCGCCTCGCTCGCCGAGCTCGACCTGCCCGAGGAGCTGGTCGTCGCCATCGAGAAGCCGTTCGGCGAGGACCTCGACGACGCGATCGCCCTCAACGCGGCGTTCGCGAAGGTCCTCCCCGAGAGCCGCCTCTGGCGCATCGACCACTTCCTCGGCAACGCGACCGTGCTCGGGATGCTGGGCCTGCGCTTCGGCAACAGCCTCTTCGAGGCGAGCTGGAGCGCCGAGTCGATCGAGAAGGTCGAGATCGTCTACGACGAGACGCTCGGCATCGAGGGTCGCGCGGCCTTCTACGAGAAGACCGGCGCGCTGCGCGACATGCTCCAGAGCCACCTCCTGATGGTGCTCGCGCTGACCACGATGGAGCGCCCCGACGAGGTCACGCCCGACGAGGTCCACGCGCGCATGGCCGAGGTGCTCGGCGCCGTGCGGCTCTGGCGCGACGACCCCTCCTCCGCCCGCCGCGCCCGCTACACCGAGGGCCGCGTCGACGGCCGCTTCTTCCCGTCCTACGTCGACGAGCCCGACGTCGACCCCGAGACCGGCACCGAGACCCTCGCCCAACTGCTGCTCCAGGTCGACACCCCGCGCTGGGCCGGCGTCCCCTTCGTCCTCCGCTCCGGCAAGGCGATCGGCGACCCGCGCCGCGAGGTGGCGATCCACTTCCGCGCCGCCACGCCCCCGCGCGGCCTGCAGGCGGCCGAGGGCGACGCCGGGACGGTCCTCCGGATCGGCCTCAAGGGCGGCGACGTCAGCCTCGACCTGGTCGTGAACAGCGCCGACGAGCTCACCGACCTCGAGCGCACCACTCTGACGGCGCAGCCCGGCGCGGCCACGCTCGACCCCTACGCGCAGGTCCTCGCCGGGATCCTGCAGGGCGACACCCTGCTCTCGGTCCCGGGCGACGTGGCCGAGCAGTGCTGGCGCATCATCACTCCGGTGCTCTCCGCGTGGGCCGCGGGCGACGCTCCGCTGGACGAGTACGAGGCGGGGAGCGCGGGGCCCGAGAGCTGGTGAGCGCGCGGGGAGAGCCGACCGCTCCCCCCGCCGCCGCGCCTCAGTAGGCGAACTGCCACATGTAGCGGCGTCCCTCCAGCGCGTAGCCCCGGGCCGCGGCCCAGTGGGCGGCGAGCCGGGAGACCAGCGTCGAGTACACGAGCGGTGCGACGAAGGCGCGCTGGGGCGCCGCGATGCCGGGCAGCTCGAGGTCGCGGGAGTCGACGTAGTGGGTCGTCCCGCTGTACTGGTCGAGGAAGCTCCGGGCGCGCTCGCCCATCGGCCGCGTCGCGTCCTCCGCCAGGAAGACGAGGGACTGCGTCTCGCCGTCGAACACCTCGAAGGGGCCCTGGAAGAACTCGTCCGCGTTGATCGTCGCGGCGTGCATCCACTGCATCTCCTGCAAGTAGCAGGTGGTGAACGTCTGGCCGGGGCCCATGAGCGACCCGGAGGTGATCAGGTAGGTCACCGGGACGTCCTTCATCGCGGCGGCCAGCTCCTCCGCCCTCGGCTCGAAGGCGGCGACCGTGGCGACCATCGCGGACGGCAGGGCGCGGAGCGCCTCGAGCCGATCCGTCACGTCCACCCCGTCGCGGCGCAGGACCGCGAGCGCGAGCAGCTGCAGCACGAGCTGCGTGCCCTGACCGGTCTGCGCGACGAAGGCGGTGTCGAGGGCGAGCGCGAGCGGTCCCTCCTGCTTGAGGGTCACGCCGACCACGGCCGCGCCGCGCTCCTGCGCCCACTCGCCGGCCCGCACGGTCTCGGGGGTCTCGCCGGTGCCCGAGAGCACGACGACGAGGGCTCCGGGGCCGACCGAGGCGGGCGCCCGGAAGAAGAACTCGTCCGAGTTGTAGGAGGCGGCGGGCGTGATCGCGACCGTGTCGAGCAGGTACTGAGCGGCCTGGACGCCCATCAGCGATCCGCCCGCGCCGACCAGGAAGACGCGGTCGACCGCGGGGAGGGAGGCGACGTGGTCGTCGATCCGGCCCCACAGCGACAGAGCGTGCTCCATCGAGGGGGCGATGTCGTCGGGGACGGGGGCGACGGGGCCCGGTCCGAGGTAGGTGCCGTCGGTCATCGGAGTTCTCCTTCTGCGAGGGGGTGGGTCTGGTGGTCGAGGGCGGCGGCCGCGGGCGGGCCGGCCTCCTCGGTGATCTCGATCGGCGCTCCGTAGCCGAAGGCGCCGTGCTCGGTGCAGGTGAACGCGGCCGAGATCGAGGCCGCGGCCATGAGGTCGTCCAGCTCCTCGCCGCGCAGCAGCCCGATGAGCGTGCGGGCGATGAACGAGTCGCCGGCGCCGAGCGTGTCCACGACGCGCGTGGCGACCGGGGTGCTGACAGCCCGGTGGACTCCGTCGGAGAGCACGGCTCCGCGCTCGCCGCGGGTGACGAGGGCCCAGGAGGCGCCGGCGTCGAGGGCGCCGGCGAGCAGGTCCTCGATCTCGTCGTCGCTCCGGCCTCCTCCCGAGAACGAGGCGAGGAAGCAGTGCTGTGCGACGCCGGCGACGGACGCCCGGTCGAACTCGGAGGAGAAGTCGTACGACACGCGCGTCCGCTCGGCGAACGCGCCGAGGTGCTCGTCGAGGAAGCTCGAGGCGCCGACGTGCAGGGCGTCGAAGCCCGCGATCGTGTCGAGGTCGCCGGCCGAGGGGGTGAAGAGCGAGACGCCCTTGCCCGAGTCGAGGAAGACGCGGTCGCCGTCGATCAGGCCGATCCGGCAGTAGGCGGTCCAGCCCTCCTCCTGCCGCAGGCGCGACACGTCGACGCCCTCGGCGGCGAGGGAGGAGCGGAGGAGCCGGCCGGCGGCGTCGTCGGAGACGGCGCCGATGTAGGCGGTCGGGACGCCCTCGCGAGCGGCGTAGACCGACACGTTGACGCAGTTGCCGCCGGGGTACATCACGCCGTCCGCGGTGTAGCAGTCGACGACGTTGTCGCCGACGGCCACGATCCGGGGGTCGGCGAGCGGGAGCGGGCGCATCAGGCCGTCACCGCGCTGAACCGCGACGAGCGGAACGGCCGCAGCAGCGGGCTCGGCTCGCCGGAGAGGATCTCGAGGGCGATGAGCTCGCCGGCGATCAGGCCCAGGGTCGCGCCGCTGTGGGTGAAGAGCGCGTGCAGACCGGGGATCTCCTCGACCGCCCCGAGCACGGGCTCGCCGTCGCCCGGGATCGGCTTCGGGCCGGCTCCGAACGAGTCGAGCTCGAGCCTCGGGTTGCCCGCGAGCACGGCCGACGCCTCCTCCAGGGATTCTGTAGGTGAGTCCGGTCCCAATCGGCTACGTTGAGACCGGACTCACCGCGGTATCGAGGAAGCTACCCCGCGCTGGGAACGAGTGTCAAGGGCAGTGGAGCATCGGATCGGAAGGAGCGTCGTGGCCGAGATCACGAAGCGCAGGCGCGAGGTGACCGTGGCCGATGTGGCCCGGGAGGCCGGCGTGGGCAAGGCCACCGCGGCGCGCGCGCTGGGCAACTACGGCGCCGTCAGTGAGAGCGTCCGTGACCGGGTGCTGGCCGCCGCCGAACGCCTCGACTACCGGCCGAACGAGCTCGCCCGGAGCATGAACACGGGGAAGTCGAAGACCATCGGCGTCATCGTCGGCGACATCGAGAACGGCTACTTCGGCCTCGCGATGCGGGGCATCACCGACGCCGTCGCCGGAGCGGGCTACGACGTCGTCCTCATCAACACCTCGGAGGACGTCGACACCGAGGTCGACGCCGTGAGGGTGCTCCTCGACAAGCGCGTCGACGGCATGATCGTCTCGCCCGCGTCGTCCTTCCACACGCAGCACCTCCACGACGTCCACGCCACGGGGCGTCCCCTGGTCCTGCTGGACCGGCGGATCGACGGGCTCCCGGTCCCCTCCGTCGGTGTCGAGATCGCCGTGGCCGCCGAGCAGGCGACCGCCGCCCTGCTCGAGGCCGGGCACCGCCGCGTGGCGTTCGTGACGGCGCTCGCCGACCCCGGCGACTGGACGCCGGGAGAGCCCCTTCGCGTGTCCTCCGTGACCGAGCGCCTGTCCGGCATCTCCGCGGCGCTCCGCTCGGCGGGCATCGCGCCCGACCGGGAGCTGATCCACTTCGGCGCGATCGGCTTCGTCGAGGCGGCCGCCGTCCTCGACGACCTCCTGGCGCTCCCCGAGCCGCCCACCGCGATCCTCGCCTCCGACAGCCTCATCGCCCTCGACCTGCTCCGCGCCGCGAGGGCCCGAGGGCTGCGGGTCCCCGACGACCTCTCCTTCGTGATGTTCGACGACTTCCCGTGGGCCGAGCTGATCGATCCGCCCCTGTCGGTGGTCTCGCAGCCGATCTATGACGTGGGAGTCGCGGCCGGCCGCACGATCCTGCGCCTGCTCAGCGGCCGGACGGAGTCGGACGCGGAGCTGCTCGCCGCGACGTTCATCGCCCGGGAGTCCATCGGGCCGGTGGGCGGCGGCGCGCCGGAGGAGCGCGTGGACTGAGGCGTGGTGTGTCCGGCCCGGCTCGACCGCGCCGACCTCGCGGTCGTATGGCGCCACTCCGGTCACACCCGTATGCTGTCACGCATGATAGAGGGAGTCGGGGCACAGCTTCGGAAGGGCGTAGCCGAGTTCTGCATCCTGGGGCTGCTCGACACCGTTCCCATGTACGGGTGGGAACTGTCCACGCGTTTGCAGGAGGTCGGTGTGATCGGGAGTATCGGCACCCTGTACCCGCTCCTGGGTCGGCTGCGGGACCGTGGCTCGATCACTGCAGTCGTCGTCCCGAGTGCGCAGGGTCCGGCTCGGAAGTACTACTCGCTGACCGACCTGGGGAAGGTCGAGCTCGCGCGGTTCAGGGCGGAATGGCCGTCCTTCGTCGGGCAGGTGAACGAGACGATCGGAAGGGGAACGTCATGAGCACGACGACATCGCCGGCGGCGGCGCGCTACCTCGAGGAGCTGGAGAACGCATTGTCCGGCGTGCCCGCCGACCTCCGGAGTGAGATCTGGAGCGGGATCGCGGAAGAGCTGGACGGCCTCGACGACGATGCTGCCCGTGAGCGGATCGCTGAACTGGGAAGTCCCTCTCGGATCGCGGAGGCCGCCGGCGGGTCGCTCGCCGGGGGCGGCGGGTCGATCGTCGACCGCCCGTGGTTCGCCGTCGTCGCCTCGCTGCTCCTCGCCTTCGGCTGGCTGGTGATTCCCGGATTCGGCTGGCTCCTCGGCGCCTTCGCCGTTCTTCTGTGCTCGTCCTGGACCGTCTCGGAGAAGAGGAGGGCGTTGACGATCCCCGTCATCGCTGCCGTGATGGTCGGCGGTGCGATCGGGCTCTACTACTGGCTGTCGGCGATGCCGAGTTCCAGCATGACGACGTGGACGGTCCTGGCTGGTGCGTGGCTGGTCGGGGGTGGAACCAGCCTTGTTCTCGGGACGCGACTGTGCGCCCGCTTCGTGAGGACGCGGCGGGCGCACAGCGCGCTGGAATGAGCCGGATGAGCTCTGCTCGTCAGCTCCAGCTCACCGTCGCGGCTCCTCCGGAGACCGTCAGGCGCAACTCGAAGGTCGTGTTGTAGGGGACGCCGCACATCTGCGCGTTGATGAGCATCTGCGCGCGGTTGGCGAGCGGCCGGCCGAGGTAGTTGAGCAACGAGCCGCAGGCGCCGCCGATCGTCCAGGCCGGGCCCCACGGGTCGGCGGTCACCGTGTTGCTCGACAGGTTGTAAGAGGTGTAGAAGCTCATGCTCACCAGCCCGACCCAGGTGTCGATCTTGCAGCCGTTCCGCGCGGACCCGCTCTCGGAGCACTCGCTGATGCCGCGCGTCTTCGCGTCGGCGCCTTCTCCTCCGATGCGGACGACGCTGACGGATCCGTCCTCATACGAGGAGATCGTGTAATCGCCGTCAGGACGCTTCTCCTCGACCACCTTCCTTACCGTTATTTCCGTGGATTCGGGGCAGTTGTAGGCTCCGGAACGCGCCAGGGGTCCCGGGTATGGCTGACCGCCTTCAGCCGTCTGATGGCATGCCGTGATTAGCCGCCCGGGACCCCGCAACGGCAGGACCGCTCATTGAGAAACGCGACCAGATCGCCTCGTAAGGACATGCCGGCATGGTCGTTCACGGCGCACCGCACCCGCTGAACGGAAGGACCCTGCGTGCCCCAACTCTGGGCCGGTATCGACGCCGGCAAGACCGAACACCACTGCGTCGTCATCGACGGCAACGGAGCCAAGCTGCTCTCGCAACGGTTCAAGAACCGTGAGACGGCGATCCTGACCCTGATGGGCGATGTCGCGTCCTTGCCGGGCGGCACAGACGTCGCCTGGGCGACGGACCTGAACCACGGCGGGACGGGGCTGTTGCAGACGCTGCTCAGCTCGCATGCGCAGCCGCTGTTCTACATCTCGGGCCGGATAGTGCACCACGCCTCGGGCGCGTACCGGGGTGAGGCGAAGACGGACGCGAAGGACGCGGTCATCATCGCCGACCAGGCGCGGACCCGTCGAGATGTGACGCTGATGCGTCAGGCCGACGAGGTCACCGCGGAGCTGCGCCTGCTCTCGGCGCGCCGGGAGGATCTGGTGCACGATCGCACCCGGGCCGTGAACCGGCTGCGCGCCATCCTGGTCCACTACTTCCCGTCGCTTGAGGGGGCGTTCAACTACGCGACGACCAGGGGACCGTTGGTGCTGCTCACCCGGTACGCGACCCCCGGAGCGATCCGGCGGATGGGGGAGGCGCGGCTGGCGTCGTGGTTGAAGGGGCAGGGCTGCTGGAAGTCCGCGGCCGTGGCGAAGGCAGCGGTCGACGCTGCTCGCGAGCAGACGTCAGTCGTCGTGGGGGAGGGGGCAGCAGCGCGGCTGGTCAGCCGGTCCGCGCGTGATCTGCTCCGCATCCGCGACGAGGTCGCCGAGCTCGACGCGGAGATCGACGCCGCTTTGCAGGACAGCAGGGCCGCGGATCTGCTGGTGTCCATCCCGGGGTTCGGGCGCAGGCTCGCCGCGGATTTCCTCGCCGCGACCGGTACCGACCTCGCCGCGTTTGAGACGCCTGACAGGCTGGCCAGCTTCGCCGGTCTCGCCCCGGTGCCGCGCGATTCCGGGAAGATCTCCGGCAATCACCACCGGCCACGGCGTTACGACCGGCGGCTGTTGAACGCCTGCTTCCAGGCAGCGTTCATCGCGTCGAGAAACTGCCCGGTCTCGCGCTCGTTCTACGAACGGAAACGCCACGAGGGGAAGTCGCACAAGCAGGCGCTGATCGCTCTCGCGCGGCGCCGCATCAACGTCATCTGGGCGATCTTCCGTGACCAGACCACCTACAACCCCACCCCGACCCGGCCGAACGACCCCGTCACCCCACTTCCGCAGCACGGTCCAGATTCGCTATTGAGGAAGAGAACCGCTCCCGCTCTCGCGGCCGTTTGAAGCGTCCGGGCGAGCTCGGCCTGGATCCGGGCTGCGGGCACCCCTTGGAGCTCCCATCGGTCTTCGCGGAGGTCGCGCTCGTTCGGCGGGTGGACCCGTCAGTGGCGACGAGGAGGGATCGGGTGATGGTGTTCTGCAGGAGGCCGGTGAGGGTGCATCGATGATGCTCATCGCGCGCCTCCGAGCCAGAGTCCTGTTGCTGCGGCGATGACGCTGAGGAGGAGCGTGCCGAGGGCGTTGGTGGCGGAGGCGAGGCGGCGTCTTTCGGCGAGGAGGCGGACGGTTTCGAGGCTGGCGGTGGAGAAGGTGGTGTAGCCGCCGAGGAAGCCGGTGCCGAGGACGAGTCGCCACGGCTCGGGGGCGATGCCTGCGAGGGCGAGGCCGGTGATCAGGCCGAGGAGGAGTGATCCGGTGACGTTGATGACGGTGGTGCCCCAGGGGTAGGCGCCGCCGGTGCGGGCTTTGATGAGCCCGTCGAGGAGGAGCCGTGTTGCGGCTCCGATTCCGCCGGCGAGGGAGAGCGCGAGGAACAGTGCGGGTGTCATGCCGGCACCTTCCTCTGCGTGCGTCGCCGGTGGAGTGCGGCGGCGAGGGCGATTCCGGTCCAGGACGCGAGGGCGCCGAGGAGGACGGTGCCGAGCGCGTAGAGCGCGGCGGGTGCGGGGTGTCCTGTGGTGAGCAGGTGGGCGGTGTCGGTGGCGAGGGTGCTGTAGGTGGTGAAGCCTCCGAGCGCTCCGGTACCGAGCAGCAGCCGTGCGGTGCGGCGTCGGCCTTCGTCGCTGCCGGCTCTGGCGAGGCTCTCCAGGAGTACGCCGAGTAGGAGCGCGCCGACGATGTTGATGGCGAAGATGACGGTGTCGAAGGCGGGATCGGCGGGGAACGCGAGGGTCAGGCCCTCCCGCGCCCCGGTCCCGACTGTGCCGCCGGCGGCGACGAGGAGGAGGTATCGCAGGCGCAGGTGCACGGGACGTGGCGTCCCGTCGGGGGCGTCCTCGACGTCGAGGTCGCTGTCGACCGGCAGCTCGGGGTCGGGGTCCGGGGGGCGGTGACGGTGGCGGTCGTCAGTCACGGGGAGTGGGACCTTTCGGGAGGGGGCGGGTCAGTGGGTGAGGCCGTAGTGCAGCGTGGGGTCGAGGTGCTCGAGGTCGACGAGGCGGTTGTACTTCGCGACCCTCTCACCGCGCGCGGGGGCGCCGGATTTGATCTGCCCGACTCCGGTTCCCACCGAGAGGTCGGCGATGAAGGTGTCGAGGGTCTCGCCGGAGCGGTGGGAGACCATGCAGCGCATGCCGGCGTCGTGCGCGGCCGCGATCGCGTCGAGGGTGCCGGTGACGGTGCCGATCTGATTGGGCTTGATGAGTGCGGCGTTGGAGTAGCCGTTGCGGGCTCCGTCGCGGATGCGGTCGGCGTCGGTGACGTAGAGGTCGTCTCCCACGAGCTGCACCCGGTCGCTGATGGTGTGGGCGAGGAGGGCCCAGCCCTCGTGGTCGTCCTCGGCGAAGCCGTCCTCGATGCTGCGGATCGGGTAGTCGGCGATCAGCTTCTCGTAGTAGCGGGCGAGTGCGTCGCGATCGAGGTCGGTGCCGGCGACGGTGTAGTGGCCGTCGCCGTGGAAGAAGCCGTTCGCGGCGGGATCCATCGCGATCGCGATGTCACTGGTGCCGGGCTGGTATCCGGCGTCGGTGATCGCTGCGACGAGGAGGTCCAGGGCGTCTTCGGGCCGGTCGATGGGGGGCGCGAAGCCGCCCTCGTCGCCGAGCCCGGAGGTGCCGTAGGCGGTGCGGACGCGGGCGGCGAGGGCGTGATAGATCTCGGCGCCGATCTGCACTGCCTCCTCCTCGGTGCCGGCGGAGACGGGGGCAATCATGAACTCTTGAAAGTCGAGGCCGTTCGCGGCGTGCGCGCCGCCGTTGATGACGTTGAAGTGCGGGACGGGCAGGGAGGCGGTCGCCCCGGTGTGATCGGCGATCCACCGGTGCAGGGGCAGGCCGGTGCGCGCTGCGAAGGCGCGGGCGGCCGCGATGGAGACGGCGACGACGGAGTTCGCTCCGAGGCGGGCGAGGTTCGCGGTTCCATCCAGTGCTCGCAGCGCTTCGTCGATCTCGCGAAGCGAGGTCCAGGAGTGCTCGAGCAGGAGGGCGCGGATCTCGCCGTCGACGGCCGCGACAGCGGAGCGGACTCCGCGTCCGCCGAACGCGGGGCCGCCGTCGCGCAGCTCGACCGCTTCGAACGCGCCGGTCGAGGCGCCCGCGGGGGCGGAGGCGTCCAGGACGGTGTCGTCGTCTAGACGCAGGGTTACAGCGACGGTCGGGAAGCCGCGGGAGTCGAGGATCTGCCGTGCGGCGACGTCGGTGATGACCAGCGGGTGTCCGGCGGGGTGGGTGACGTACTCGCCCGATCCGTGGATGCTGGTGCGGGTGTGGCTGATGTAGGCGTTCATCAGGTTCCTCCTTCGTGGGCGAGCGTGATCGCCGCCCGGTCGGCTCTTGCGGGGTCGAGGTAGCGTCCGCTCCTCGAGATCGGTGTCCCGGACGGCCCGGTGTCGTACAGGTACGGCTGACCGGTCGGGATGTTCAGATCGCGGACCGCGGCATCGCCGAGGTCCTCGAGAAGGGCGCGCAGCGCGCGCAGGGAGTTGCCGTGCCCGACGATGAGCACCGTCTCGCCCTCCTCGAGGGCGGGCAGGATGCGCTCCGCGAGGAGCGGCTGCAGTCGGTGGACGACGTCGCGCAACGACTCCGTCTCCGTCATCGCCTCGGCCGGCTGCCCACGGAACGCCGCGGACCTGTGCAGCTGCGCGAAGGCGGCGGCGGACAGAGCAGGCGGGCGGACGTCCATCGACCGGCGCCACTCCAGGAAGGCGTCGGCCCCGTACTGGGCTCTGACGGCGCTTTTGGACAGGCCGGTGAGCGCTCCGTAGTTGCGCTCGTTCAGCCGCCACTGGGCCGCGACGATCCGCGGCCGCCCTGGAAGGGCGCCGGCGATGATCCGGGCCGATTCGGTGGAGCGTTGCAGGGTCGACGTGAGGATCAGATCGGGGTCGATCGATGCGTCCCTCAGCAGCGTCGCCGCCTGTCGCGCTTCGTCACGTCCGAGGTCGGTGAGGGGAACGTCGAGGACGCCGCAGAAGAGACCGTCGGCGTTGCCGGTGCTCTCACCGTGGCGCACGAGAACGAGCGGGGGATGCGCGGGCATGGGTCACCTACCTGGTCTCTGATCGAGAAGGTAGGAACCATCAGCCTCGGCGGCAGTTCGAGCTCACGCTCGGGCGGGATCCATCACCACTGCCGTCAGCCTACGCCCGCACCTCGGTCAGGACCAGGGCAGCGGCTCCGAATCATCGTCCGGGGAGAGGGGGATCATGAGGACCGGCCGGTGCTGACGGTGAGCGAGACGGGCGCCGACGGCGCCGGAGAAGACCTCCTGCACGGTTCGACGCAGAGACGGCTCCTTCGTGCCGACAATGATCATGACCGCATCGACACGGTCCGCGAGCGTCGCCAGAGCGTGTGCAACGTCACCGGCCATCTGATGCGTCTGCCACGGGACACGGTCACCGACGATCCGGTCAAGCCGCTCGAGGATCGCAGGATCGAACGGATCCTCGCTGCTGTCGGCGGCATCCGAATCCAACGGCATCGACCGCTCGACCAGCGGATCCTCTCCGAACTGCCCGTCGATGACGTACCGGCCCGTGTCCACCTGCACGAACTCCAACCGCCCCCCGAAACGCACGGCGAAGCGCAGCGCTTCCTGAATCACCGCTTCCGGCTGATCCGCCTGCACCCCGACCACGATCGCGTCCTCAGCCATCACGCGCACCTTTCCGATCCTCGTGCGCTCGGACGGAGAACAGTGACGCCGTACGGATCACAGCTGCTCCTATCTCCGCGCACACCACTGACAGAGATAGGGACTGTTGTCGACGTCGTCGAGGTTGGGTCCGGCGAGCCCCACCGCCGGAACGCACTGCGTTGATATCAGTGTGCACCCGCGCCGCCCCGCCCGCACCTGCAGTCAGGTCGCCGTCCGCTGGAGCCAGTGGAGTGTCGCAGATGCACTGCGGGCGACACCGGTGCCTTCCTCCCGGGTCTGGTCCCCGCCAGCGGCCCGCGCGTACACGCGCGGACGCTGCGGCGTACCCGGATCGGCTGCTACTGACCAAGCGCGCCTCGGGAACGAACGGCGGGATCACGCTCGACCCGACGATCGGGGTGTCGTCGAGGATGGCACGCGGTCGAACCGATCACCACGGAGACCACCGCGCGCGAGACGGTGAGAAGCAGCCCAGGCGAAAGGGGGTCTCGAATCGTCGTCGGCGCGGTTCACTCACTGCATGGATGGTCTGCCCTTCGTTGTTCTCGTCGTCATCTTTCTCGCCGCCGCCGCAGTGGTGTGGATCGCCGGCATCCAGTTGTCGAAGGCGACGGACGTTCTGGACGCGCGTCTGCACCTGGGGAGTGCGCTGGGCGGTCTGATCGTCCTCGCCGTCGCGACGAACCTGCCGGAGATCGCGATCACCGTGTCCGCCGCGCTCTCCGGGAACCTGGACGTCGCGGTCGGCAACATCCTCGGCGGCATCGCACTGCAGACCGTGGTCCTCGTCGTCCTCGACCTGTTCGGCAAGCGCGGAAAGGGTGCGAAGCCGCTCACCTACCGTGCCGCGTCCCTCACACTCGTGCTCGAGGGGCTCGTGGTCGTCGCGGTGCTCGCCGTCGTCATCGCCGGCAGCCAGCTGCCCTCCGGACTGGAAGTGTTGCGCCTGACCCCGGACGTCGTCCTCATCGCCGGCCTCTGGGTCGTGGGGCTGCTGCTCGTGCAGCGCTCCGGCAAGCACCTCCCCTGGCACGAGGACGGGCGGGCCCCCGACGCGACAGCATCCCCGGCGAAGAAGAAGACGCACCCGATGAGCACACGCAAGGCGACCATCGTGTTCACGATCTCCGCCGCGGCGACCCTCCTCGCCGGTGTCGTGCTCGAGCGCGCCGGTGACGCGGCATCCTCGCAGTTCGGTCTCTCAGGGGTGCTGTTCGGAGCCACCGTGCTCGCTCTCGCCACCTCCCTCCCCGAGATCTCGACCGGGCTGCAAGCCATCAAGCAGGGCGACGACAACCTCGCCATCAGCGACATCTTCGGCGGCAACGCCTTTCTCCCCGTCCTGTTCCTCGTCGCCACCGTCCTCTCCGGCACCGCGGTCCTCCCGCAGGCGAACTCGTCCGACATCTACCTCACCGCTCTCGCCGCCCTGCTCACCCTCGTCTACGTCGTCGGACTGATCTTCCGACCCACCCGCCGCATCGCCGGCATGGGGGTCGACTCGTTGATCGTGCTCGCGCTCTACACCGTCGGCATCGGCGGGCTCTTCGCCATCACCGCGACATGACGTCCGTGCCGCCGTGTGCAGATCGACCGGATCGCTGCAGCTCGAGCTGACACGGCCGCTGGCGTGATCGGCGTTGCGACGAGCCGTGCACCGGTCAGCGCATCTCGTGCGCGATCTCCAGGAACGCCGCCGCGGACGACCCGATGCGATCGGACCAGATGGCGCGGAGGGGTCGCACGAGTGCTGGTCCGCGGAGGGGCACTCGTATCAGTGAGCGCGCGGCGAGATCTGCTTCGACGGTGAGGATGCTCATGACTGCGGGCGCGATGCCGGCGCGGGCGTTCGCTCGGATGATCGCCGTCGTCTCAAGGATCGCGGCGGGAATCGCGGGTGCGAGCCCGGCGTCGTGGAGCCATGCTTCGAGGGTCGTCCGGGTGCCGGAGCCTTCCTCTCGCGTCAGCAGTGCGGTGCCGGCCAAGTCCTCGGCGCTGATACTCGCCGCGCGTGCCCAGGGGTGGTCCGGTGCTACGACGACAGCGAGTTCGTCCTCCGTGACCACGTGAGAGGAGAGCGTGGCCGTGGACGCCGGTGTCTCGACGAATCCGAGCTGCGCCGCACCGGATCTCACGAGCTCGGTGACCGTGGCTGAATTGCCGGCGATCAGCTGCACACTCACCTCGGGTGCGCGCTGTCGGAATTCGAGGAGCCAGCGTGGGAGCAGCAGTTCGGCGATCGTCTGCGACGCCGCGAGGACCAGTGAGCCGGTCGGCTGTCGCAGTGCCGCCGCGCCCGCCTCGAGGCGGCGGGACGCCTCGAGGACCGGGCCGGCCAACTCGAGCACGAGCCGGCCCGCGTCGGTCATCAGGGACCCGGTCGGAGAGCGGCGCACGAGCGGCTGCCCGATGGCGCGCTCCGCGACCCGCAGACGCGCCGAGACGGCCTGCTGGGTGACGCCGAGGGCTTCGGCAGCGCGGGAGAGCGAGCCCGCCTCGGCGATGCGCTCGAGCACCTCCAGCGTGTCGAGATCCAGGATCCGGTCCGTCAATCGCCGCGTCGCCACAAGCACTCATTGTGCCCCGCCAACCCGATCGCTGTATCGGCTGGTGACGGCGATGCTCAGGCTGGAGTCATGACAACTCTCTCCCCCGCCCGCGCATCTTCCTCGATCGGGCATCCTCCGCGGTCGAGGCGCTTGTTCCGGGAGCTGGAGCATCCGGGACTGATCGTGTCGAACCTGACGCCGAACTGGTTCGCGTCGATCATGGGCACCGGCATCGTCGCGGTCGCCGCCGCGTCCCTGCCCCTCCAGTTCCCCGGACTCCGCACCGGGGCCACCGTCGTCTGGGCGATCGCCGCACTGCTGCTCGTCGCGCTGACGGTCGCGACCGGGCTGCACTGGGTCCGCTACCGCGGTACAGCGGTGAGGCACCACCTGAATCCCGTGCTCTCGCACTTCTACGGCGCGCCGCCCATGGCGTTCCTCACCGTCGGCGCGGGAACCCTCCTCCTCGGCAAGGACTGGATCGGCCTGCCGGCCGCTGTCACCATCGACTGGGTGCTCTGGGGTGCGGGGACTCTCGGCGGGCTGGTGACGGCGGTCCTGGTGCCCTACCTCGCGTTCACCCGGCACGAGAACAAGCCCGATTCGGCGTTCGGCGGCTGGCTGATGCCGATCGTTCCGCCGATGGTGTCCGCTTCCACCGGCGCACTGCTGCTGCCGTACGCGCCCGCCGGGCAAGCGCGGGAGACGCTCCTGTGGTCCTGCTACGGCTTCTTCGGCCTCAGCCTGGTCGCGTCGCTGGTGGTGATCACCCTGATCTGGAACCGGCTCGCGCAGCACAAGGTCGGAGCAGCGGGGATGGTGCCGACGCTGTGGATCGTCCTCGGTCCGGTCGGACAGTCGATCACCGCCGTGAATCTGCTCGCCTCGAACGCGCCCACCGTCGTGGACGCCGGCACGGCGCGTGCGCTGCTGGTCGTGGCTCTGGTGTACGGCTTCGCGATGCTCGGCTTCGCACTGCTCTGGACCGTCATCGCCCTCGCGATCACCCTCCGCACCGCGAAGGAGCACCTGCCGTTCAGCCTGACGTGGTGGTCGTTCACGTTCCCCGTCGGCACCTGCGTCACCGGACTGAACGGCCTCGCCCTGCACTCCGGTCTCACGGTCGTCGCCGGCCTCGCGGTGCTCTACTACGTCGGCCTGGTCGCCGCGTGGATCATCGTCGCCGCCCGCACGTTCCACGGTTCCGTGATCCGCGGAACCCTGCTCGCACCACCGCGACCGGCCTGACCGGGATCGAGGACCATCGTGGACATCCGGACCCTGAACGCCCTCGCCGAGACCTGGCGGAGTACCGCGGACGCGACCGGACGCTTCGTTCCGGGCTTCGATCCCCGCTCCGGCGGCACCGCCAGTCGCGTCCTGGTGCTGATGCAGTCACCCGGCCCTCGGACGATCGCCGCGGGATCCGCTGCCGTCTGCAGCGAGGACAACCTCGGGCCCACCGCCGCCGCGTTCCGGGCGGCCCGAATCGAGTCCGGACTCTCCCGCGACCACTACCTCCGATGGAACCTCATCCCGTGGGAGATCCCTGGCCGCGTCCGCCCCGCGGACATCGAGCAGGGTCGGCTCGCGCTCGGTGAGCTGCTGGAGCTGCTGCCCGCGCTCGACGCCGTCGTCACCTACGGGACCGTGGCGCTCGACGGGGTCATGCGCTATCTGACCCTGCACGATGATCCCCGTGTCGTCCCCGTACTCGCGGCACCGCACCCCTCACCGGCCAACGGACGTCACCGCGCCGACCAGCACCTCCGCTCCGTGAACGCGCTCCGCCTCGCGAATCGTCTCGGATCCGGTCGGCGAATCGCAGACTGACGGCACTGAAGGCAGACGTCCGCGGCTCGGTCGGCACCGGTCGTCGTGACCGATGAGGCGCTGATCTCAGACGGTCCCCGTCCTCGGACCGCTGACGGGAGCGGCCGGGTCGTCCACGACGTCGACGGTGTACGCCGCGCCGTGCTCGAGCGTGTGGCCGACGGTGCACTGGCGATCCACGGCCCGGTGGGTGCGTTCGGACAGTGAGGCGATCCGCTCGGGATCGAGCGCCGACAGGTCGGCGCGGATCACGGCGGTGATGGAGTCGTAGCGGTCCTCACCCTCGGGCTTGGTCGCGGTGATGTCGGTGGTCGCTTCGAAGTCGGCTCCGAGTCGGCTGGCGAGGAGGTGGTCCGAGGAGAGCATGCCGCAGGCGGCGAGGGCGAGGTGCAGCAGCTCGCCGGGCGAGAACACGCCGTCGGCGTCCGACCCGCCGATGCGGACCTCGGCTCCTCGCGCGTTGCGGCCGATGAAGCTTCTCGGGCCCTCGCGGGTGATGTGCAGCGGTGTGGTCTCGGTGCTCATGGTCTGCTCCTGTCCTGTGTCCGCGGCACCGCGGGCAGTGCCGGTGTCTCCTGCGGGTGGGCGGTGTCTCAGGTGTCGGTGCGGACGAGGGGGGAGTTCGTGCCGCGGACCCTGATGTCGACGCCGGTGATCTCCGACCGGGCGATGCCCGTGGACGCCGCCAGGTCGACGGCGCGCTGCCCGGCCGCCGTCCAGGTGGCGACGGTGATCGTGCTGCCGTCTGTGCGGGTGATCACGAGTTCGTACTCCGCGTCGGCGGGCGCATCACCACTGTAGGTGCAGCTCCACTCCAGCCGGGTGCCCCACGGCTTCCCCTCGACCTGGATGTCCGCAGCGAGAGCGGGATCGTCCGCGATCGGGTCCATCGGTTCGAGGGTCGCCTCGCTCGCCACGGGAGCACCCGCGATGCCCGTGCCGAGAGCGACGCCTCCGAAGACGGAGGCGGTGACGGCGGCCGCGACGGCGAGGGACGTCACCAGCCGGCGCCGACGTCGGCGCGTCCGGACACGGTGAGCGATGGCGGGCAGCGTCACCGGGGAGGGCGGCGCGTCCTCGCCGTCGTCCGATGCGCTGATGGCGAGAGCGTCCTCGACGGAGAGCCGACCGACGATGCCGGGCAGTCCTGCCAGCTCTGCCACGGCCGCGCGGCAGGCCGCGCAGCCGCTGAGGTGCTGCTCGTACTCGAGTCGCTGATCCGCGGGGAGAGCGCCGAGGACGTAGGACGCGTCCCAGTCGCGGTACTCGTCCTCCGTCGCAGAGCTTCCGTGGTGGTCGTTCATCGGGTGACGCCCCTTTCCTGCAGAGCCAGTCGCAGTCCGCGCAGTCCGTAGTGCAATCGAGATTTCGCTGTTCCCTCGGGGATGGAGTGCCGGCGGGCGATCTCGGGGACGGTGTGTCCGAGGAAGTACGCGTCCACCACGATCCGACGATGCTCCACCGACAGCGATGCGAGAGCGTCGGCGACGAGGATGCTGTCCAGGACTGCGTCGGTGTGATCGGGGACGGCGCCGCCGCCGTCCTCGTCCTTCGCCGGCACTTCGCGTCGGCTCCGAGCGGAGCGGGCGTCGTCGATGACGAGGTTGCGGGCGACGGTGAACAGCCACGCGCGCGCGGCGTCGGCGTCGCGTTCGAGGACCTGCGGGCGCTGCCAGGCCCGGACCATCGTCTCCTGCACGACGTCCTCCGTCAGCGCCGCGTTCCGAGTGAGGTTCTGCACGAATCGCCGCAACGCCGGGCCGTGACTCTCGTACAGCGCCGCCAGGAGCTCATCGACGGGGCGGGGCACAGTGCTCACCGCCTCGAAGCGCCACGGCGCACTCCGTCATCTCGGTTGCTCCGATCACTGCGGGTCATCCCTTCCGGTCCTTGCCTGTCGAGAACCGGCGACCCGTCCGGGCGATGCGCTTCGCTGCGCGGGGACGGGTCGCCGTCGCATCAGGACGCCGGGGTGGCGGTGCTCATGCCCGCAGCTTCCTTGTTCATCGTGCCGTCAGGGAGGAGGACGTACCAGGCGTCCTTCACACCCTGCCCGTTGACCTGGCCCGGTGCGGTGTCCTTCGCGAACCGGTAGACCGGCCATCCGTCGACGGTCAGCTGGGTCGTCCCGTCGGTGCGCGTGATCGAGCCGACCTCTGCGGTGATCCCGTCCGCGGCGGTCGTGCTGGACGCCGACACGGCCGGCCAGGTCGTGGCGCACTCGTCGTAGCAGCTGCTGCTGCCCGAGTTCTGCGTGTCCTTCGTGAACGTGTAGACGGTGGAGCCGGCCTCGTCCGTGATGATCTCGCCCAGCGGCGAGGACGCCGTCGTGAGAGCCGCCGTCTCAGCGGAGGCGGAGGCGGTGGCGGAGGGGCTGTCGGCCGGCGCTTCCGACGAGGCGGCCGAGCCGGCGGCCGTCGAGCATCCGGCGAGAAGGACGGCGGCGAACGCCGCAGTGGTCACAGTGGTCGCGATTCGCTTGAGCATGATGCCTCCTGTAGTGCGGGGGCCGAGGTGGCCCCACCGAGGACACGACACAGCAGTCGCGGACGTTCAACGAGGCGAGAAGATCGCTGGGAGAGCATTCGCGCGGCAGGCGGCTTCAGCGAGGCCGAGGCGAACGAGCACGCAGACCGCCAGGGAACGGTGACGGCACTTGCGCTCCCGCTGAAACAGCTGCACACTGGACCCAAGTTCTTCGTACCAAAAATCACGCCAGCCACCGAGCTGGCTTTTTTCATGCCCAAGCCGGCCTCGCGCCGGCTTTTTTCATGCCCGGCCGGGATCTGAGCACGCGCCGCTCTCCTGGCCCCCTCCTCTCCTGCCGACGTCCGCGCGACGTCTGCAGCGCCAGCTCACCGAGCCATCCGGCCCGGTGTCATCGGAACGCGCTCGCGCGTTCACCCCGCGGAGGTCACATTGCTGAACTCGCTGCTCGAGATGCTGTTGAAGGAGGTGGACCCCAACGTCGCGCTCGTGTGCCTCACGAGCTACTTCGGACTCCGATTCATGGTGAAGAAGATCGAGGACTTCCTCGTCATCTTCCTGCCCACCAAGGAGCCGGCACGACGCAAGGCCCTCCTCCAGCGAAGCCGACGCCCCAAGGCGTAACTCGAAAACGCCCCTCCTTCGTGGAGGGAAGAGCTCTGCCTCCGATTGTCCGAGAAAACATCAGCTTTATAGGACAGTCCGACGGCGGCCACTCCAAGGTCGACTTCGGCCGGAACTGTGGACCGCGGCAGTCTGTGGCCGTGTTCCGACACCGCTTCATGTCGTTCCCAGGTTGAATCGAACTGATCGGAGCGGAGTCGCACAAGCCCAGCGCTGCTGGGTATCAGGAGCGGACGAGTCGAGCACGTGTTCATTCCCGGCGATGTCAACTCGCTGCGGAGGGTTCTGCCGCGATGACCGTCGCGGTTCACGGACCCGAGCGGACGCCGACCTCCGGCCGGCGGCGGTGCTGAGCGCTGTGCGCATTTTTTGCCTGGAAGCCTTCGGCAGCGTACGGGCCTGCGGCGTCCACGCAAGCCGCTGCGCGGCCGGCTCCTCCGAGGTTCTCGGCACGCGGTCGCTGCGCTCCCTCACATCGCGCCGACAACCTCTCCTCCGCCGCCCTTCGGGTTGCGCTCCCGCCTCCGACCCTGCTCGGCACTACGTGCCTTCCAGGCAAAAAACGCTGGGAGAGAAGGAAGAACGATCGAGCCAGACCACCCCCGCTGGCTTGACAAATGTGATTGAGAATCACGGTCGGGTTCGCGCTCGACAGCGAGTCCCACGCCTCGCCGGCGAGGTACGCCTCGACCAGGTCGTCCTGCGTCTCCGAGGGAACCCCGTACTCCGAGAGGAACGCTCGGGCGGTCACGACCTCCGCGCGTTCCGTGTCCGAGCTCGCGCTCGCGGGCGCGGCTCCGATGAGCGCGAGTGCGAGGACAGCGATCCCCGCCATCAGCTTGGATCCGAATCCAGACACGAGTGTCTCCGTTTCTTGTTCCGAGCGGAACATTGCGTGACAAGGTACTGATGGCGTCCACGGGGGCCAAGGCGTTGGAGTACGGTGGCGCATTCGCCGCGCCATGGGCGCGGTTCCCGCCCCGCCGCGTGCCGGAGCGCGGGGGTCCTGCGCCAGTTCGTGCCGCGGTCGCGGCCGTCTCCGTAGGCTCCGACGCATGACTGATCAGGTCCAGGCCGGAGTTCAGCACGGCGATGTGCGGGGGATCCTCGCCCGTCGGTGGTTCGCGGTCACGGCCTCCCTGGTCTTCGCCTTCGGCTGGCTGCTGATCCCCGGAGTCGGCTGGCCGATCGGCGCCGTTCTGGTCCTGTGGAGCTCGTCGTGGACCGGCGCCGAGAAGAGGTCGGCGCTGGCGATCCCGCTGGTCGCGGCCGCGCTGGTCGGCAGCGGAGTGGGGCTCGCCTTCGGGCTGCACGCCGTGCCGAGTTCGAGCATGACGATCTGGACCGCGCTGTCTGCCGGGGTGCTGGCGGGCGGCGCGGCGAGCGTGGTTCTGGGGATCCGGCTGTGCGCCCGGGCGCTCCGCCGACCTGCAGCGTCGGAGGTCCGCAGCGGCCCCAGCGCCTCGCGCGCACGACGTCAGCTGAGACGAGGGGGCCTCGCCCCCTGAGGGAGGCCGCCCTGTCTCAGCTGAGGTCGTGCGCACAGGCGATCGCCGACCGGAGGGTCCGCCGAAGTTCCGGTTTCGGCAGCTGCCCGGCCCTGAGCGCGCACGACGTCAGCTGACAGGAGGGGGCGTCGCCTCCTGGGGGAGGCCGCCCTCTCTCGACTGAGGTTGTGCGCACCCCGGCGGAGGCGAGCGCCTCGACGGCTCGAAGGGCGCCGCCCGCGCCCGCCCGCCGCCCCGGAGCCTCAGTCAGCCGCCCCCAGCGCCTCCCGCAGCGTCGCCCGCGCCCGCGCGTGGCGGCTCCGCACCGTCGCCGCGCGGAGGGACAGGATCTCGGCCGCCTCGGCGAGGGAGAAGCCGTCCCAGTAGACGAGGGTGATGATCTCCTGGTCGACGGGCTTCAGCTGCGCGATCGCCGCGCGGACCTCCTCCGCGGCGTCGTCGGCCGGCGCGGGCGGGGTGACGCGCAGCTCCTCCGCCAGCCGCTCGACCAGCGCGCTCCTCCGAGTCGCGGTGCGGCGCTGGCCCGAGAGCACCCGCCGCGCGACGCCGAACGCCCACATCCGCGCGCGCGTCTCGTCCTCGGGGATCGACCGCTCCTTCCGCCAGAGGATCAGCAGGGTGTCGCTGAGGAGGTCCGCGGCGTCCTCGGGGCTCGCCGTCCGCCGCGCGAAGTAGCGGAGCAGGTCCGGCGCCTCCCGCTCGACCAGGGCCGTGATCTCGGCCTCCCGGTCGCGCGCGGGCGAGCGGACGACGCTCCGGGGCATCGATGCAGCCGCCTCGCCGGTGCTCATCACAGCTCTCCCGTGCAGTCGGTGCTGCCGCCCAGGCCGCCGTCGCCCTCGACGATCGCGCCCTCGGGGATCGTGTCGAGGATGTGGTCGTCCGCCGCGGTGATCCAGGCCCGCCAGCGGATCGTCTCGTCCGAGAGGCCGGGGCCGTCGCTGTTCATGTCCGAGGCCAGCCAGGCGGGATCGGTCGTGTAGGCGACCGCGTCGTCGTGGATCCGCTGGCCGACGCCGCTCCAGTCCTGTGAGCGCAGGTAGTCGGTAGCGGAGGTGGTGACCTCGCGGTAGTCGATCTCGCCGTTGAAGTAGTCGATCGAGCAGGTGACGGCCGCGCCGGAGTCGGTGGTGTAGCTGATGGGGATCGTGAAGTCGGGGACGGAGCGGACGTCGGTGCCGGCGCTGGTCGCCAGCACGAGACCCGGGACGAGGAGGACGGGAGCGGCCAGCCACCACGCCTTCGACCGCGAGCGGCGGCGGGGTGCGTGCTCGCGGGTCTCGGCGATCACGGCGTGCAGGGCGGAGTGGACGCCGGGCGCCCGGTCGTCGGTCGCGGGGTCGCTGCGGGAGAGCAGGTCGTCGAGTGTGCGTCGCGTCATCGGGTCCATCCTTCGTCGGTCGAGCGTCTACCGAGTACATGGCCGGGTGGGGCTCGAGCGTTGCACAGCGGGCGAGATCATGCGGCTGTCCTGCCGAGCGGATCGGCCGTTCGGGGGTCTTGATTGAACGGCATTCCACTGAAATAGTGACGCTGCTCGCACACAGGGTGCGAACGGCCGCCGCTCCGCTCGTGGAGTCGATGCTCCGGCACAGGCGCCAGCACTAGACGAGGCCGCGAGGCCCCCGACGACGAGGACCCGACGTGACGCTGCCCTTCGCTTCCTGGAAGCACCCCCGAGCCGCTCGAGCAGTGACCGCCGTCTCGGCCCTGCTCCTGGTGGGCGCCGGCGCCCTCGCCTCCGTCAGTCCGGCCGCCGCGGCGGCGCAGACCGGATGCTTCGACCCCGCCTCGGGCGCCCTGCGTCCGGTCGCGTCGTCGGTGCACTGCGGTTCGGACGGGCAGATCGCGGTCGCCTGGACGACGGACCCGACGTCGGCCGATACCCGCACGGCCGCTGCGTCGTCATCGGTCGGTACGGGTCCGCGAGGGGGGACCGGTCCGCGGGGAGCGACGGGTCCGCGAGGCGCGACCGGTCCGCGAGGGGCGACGGGGCCGCAGGGCGCGAAGGGGGCTCCGGGTGCGAAGGGTGCGACCGGCGCGACCGGCGCGACCGGCGCGACCGGCGCGAAGGGGGCGACGGGAGCGAAGGGATCGACGGGAGCGACGGGGCCGCGGGGCGCGACGGGCGCCACGGGTGCGGCAGGTGTGGAAGGAGCTACCGGGCCTGCGGGCGCGGAGGGTCCGGCGGGAGTCGCGGGAGCGAAGGGGGCTCCGGGTGCGACGGGTGCTGATGGTGCGACCGGAGCGACGGGTGCTGACGGCGCGACCGGTGCGACGGGTGCTGATGGCGCGACCGGAGCGACCGGAGCGACCGGAGCGACTGGCGCGACCGGCGCGGACGGAGCGACCGGAGCGACTGGCGCTGACGGGGCGACTGGAGCCGCGGGTGCCGACGGCGCGACCGGCGCGACCGGCGCGGACGGTGAGGCGGGACCGGCCGGTGCCGACGGTGCGACAGGCGCAACAGGCGCAACAGGCGCAACAGGCGCAACAGGCGCGACCGGAGCGACGGGAGCGACCGGAGCGCAGGGTGCCATCGGAGCAACAGGCGAGACCGGTGCCCAGGGCGCGACCGGCGCAACAGGTGCGACCGGCGCAACAGGCGCGACCGGCGCGACCGGCGCGCAGGGCGCAGCCGGCGCTGACGGCACCGCGGCCTGGTCGACGGTGACGCAGTGGAGCGACCGGACCGCGTACCGCGTCGGCCCGCCGTCGAGCGTCGTCGCGTTCGGAGGCGGCGCCTACGTCGCCGTGGCCGACAACCGCGCGGTCTCTCCGGCCGCCGGCACCGGGGCGTGGGTGCAGATCGCGGCCCCCGGAGCCCGAGGTCCGGAGGGCATCGTCGGCCCCCAGGGTCTGCAGGGGCTCCAGGGTCTCCAGGGCGCGCGGGGCGCTGACGGCACGGTCGGCGCTGCCGGCGCGACGGGCGCTCAGGGAGTGAAGGGCGACACGGGCGCCGCCGGTCCGCAGGGGGTCAAGGGCGACACCGGTGCCGCCGGTCCGTCGGGCGCCCAGGGCGTGAAGGGCGACACCGGCGCGACCGGACCCCAGGGCCCCGCAGGTCCCGCCGGCGCCGAGCCGGAGGACACCTCCCTCGGCTTCCCCGAGGGCTGCACTCCCGCCGGTTCCCCGCTCATCACCTTCGCCTTCGACGCCACGACGATCGCCGTCGACGGGAAGGGCTTCTGCTCCCTGACGGAGTACCTGGCCGGTCGCGCCGACACGACGACCGTCGTCGACATCGACACCGCGACGATCGCCACCGAGCTCGAGAAGGCGCTGAACGCCCGATCGGTGATCCCGCACGTGACCGTGCAGCTCGGCGCCGTCGGCACGTGCGACTCCTCCGCGGCGCCCTGCAAGCGGCCCGGCGGGATGACGTACGCCTTCGACTCCGTGACCATCGACGCGCTCAGCATCAGCACGACGGGAGACGGATCCGCGACGTTCCCCCTCATCTGGAAGAAGATGACCGTCTCGAAGGAGGGCTCCCGGCTCGATCCCGTCGTCGACGCGGTCGGCAACGAGCGCTCGACGTCCCGCGGCAGCCTGGGGGTGTCGTGCCGTCCGTCCGAGGGGATCGTCCGGACCCTGACCGTGTCCTCGGTCGGCTCGACGAAGCCGATCCTGTCCACCGCCGTCCTCGGAGGAGCCGAGTGCTTCGACTTCACCCCAGCGGGCAGCACGATCCTCCAGCCTCTGAAGACGACGATCGCCGATCCTCGAGGCGACCTCCTGAGCGTCGCGGAGGGCACCACCCGGCGCGTCGTCCTGACGACCACCGACTCCTCGACGGGGACGACGAGCACCGTCGACCTGACGGCTCAGCGCTCCGGCACGATCAGTGGCGGAGGTGTCAACGGCGACCGGCTCACCGTGACCTGGGTGCCGCTGAAGGTCGCCCAGACGATCACCCCGGCGAGCGGGAGCCCGTCGACCTTCTCGGCGGACTACACGAAGCAGTAGGGCGTGGCGGCGGGGCTCGTCAGGAGGGGCGCCACTCCTCGAGGAACTCGGCGACGGTCTTCGTCTCCAGGTCGAGCTCGACCTGGCCGAGGAGGTAGTGGGCGTCGGTGAGATCGGCTTTCATGCGGATGATCTCCGCGCCGGTATCGAGGCGGAGGACGACGAGGTCGTAGGGCGCGAGGATCCCGCTGCCCAGCGCCATGTCGATGGTGAGTCGGAGCCGCCCGAAGCGCCGCAGCTGCAGCTCGGCACGCAGGTGCTCAGCGGCGACCTCGGGGACGTCGGGAGTGGGGTCGGGCATGGGGGAGACGGTACCGAACCCGTCGGAGCGGACTCCTGAAAGGGAACCAGGGGTCGGCCCGAGGCGGTCGCGTGATGGTCGCCGTCGGGGCGCAGGACATGACCGCTGCGGTAGCGGAGGAGGTACGAGTGGCGGTGATGCACCGCGCGCGTGCCCGCGGCGGTCCCGATGACGACAGTCGGTTCCCCTTCGAATTCGGCGAAGCGAGAATGACTCGTGCAGTCGGACGAGAAGAAAGGCAGTGATGCGCAGTGCTCGTCGTGGTGGATCCGGTCACGCAGGTCGAATGGGTGGTTCCCCCGTTCGCGACGGTCGAGAGCACTCTCCGTAGAGCTGCACAGGCCCGCGAGGGTGAGCTCGTCCGCGTCGTCATCGGGCCGGATCACACGACCCCGTACGCCCTGTGGATGGGCAACGATGCCGTTCATGAGCCCGACGCCATCGGTATCCCGCCTGCAGTCGCGCAGGATCTGAGGGAGTGGCAGGAGTTCTGGAGTCGTGGCTTCTGGCCGGAGGCTCGGTGGTCCAGTCCGAGTCAGGAGGCGATCTTCGAAGCCGAGGGTGAGCGCCTGCAGACAGCCGTGGAAGCGCTTCTCTGGAACGTCGCCGTCGTCGTTCGCGGCTTCTGACGGGGCGTCACTGCTCGACCGCGCCCGCGACGGCCGGCTCCGCGAGAGTCACTTGCCGGACGTCACTCCGCCAGGGAAGCGCGGCCCGTGCTCGTGGCGAAGCGGCGCTGCGCCTGAGGGTCGGCCCTCGAGCGGCGCGGCGCGGGGCCTCCGCGCTCGGAGCGCGCGGTCGAGGAATCCGCTGTGCCGGAGCCGGTCTCGAAGATCGTTCTTGACAGATAGCGTTTTCAGACGCATCCTGATATCGCTTTCAGACCGGGCCGAGTACACGAAGGAGTGGATCGCTCGCCACCGCGTCGCTCGGCCGCTCTCCCGGGAGTCTGAGAGCCCGGCCATCCCCTCCACCTGGTGACCAGCAGCGCACCGCCGCTGCTGAGGTCGCCCGCGATCACTTCAAGGAAGACGAGATCATGACTTTTCGAACCCGGTTCGTCGTCGCCGCGCTCGCGGCCTCGACCGCCCTTCTGCTCTCCGGTTGCGCTGCCGGCGGCGACCTCTCCTCCTCGTCGGGGGAGGAGGTGCCGTGGAACGATCCCACCGCATCCCTGGAGGGCGTGACGCTGACGTACGGCGGCGGAGCGGTCGCGGACGCGGGCCTCAAGCAGGTGCAGGACGCCTTCGCCGAGGCGACGGGCGTGACGTGGAAGCAGGTCGCGTACCCGGCTCCCTACGAGCAGAGCCTTCTCACCAAGGTCGCCGCCGGCGACATGCCCGATCTCGCCGCCTGGCAGCCCACGGCCAGCTCCCTGAGCGCTCTGCAGGCCGAGCGGAACCTCCTTCCGCTCGACGACGCTCCGTGGCTGGACCGTCTCGACCCGTCGGTCCGGGACGTCAGCGGAATCCTCGACGACACGCGCTACGCGGCGCTCGTCAGCTCTCCGTCCGTCATGGGCGTCTACTACAACAAGCCGGCGTTCGAGAGCGCCGGCATCACCAGCGAGCCCAAGAACTGGGACGAGCTGATCGCCACGGCCGAGAAGATCAAGGCGAGCGGCGGCACTGCCTTCTACGAGGCGGGCGGAGCCCAGTGGCCGACGCAGTGGTGGGTGCAGGTGCAGCTGGCCGAGGCGGCGGAGAACGGGCTCTGGGAGGACATCAACACCAACAAGGAGCAGTTCACCGGACCGACGATCACCGACGCGATCACGAACTACAACGATCTCTTCGCGCAGGGACTGTTCAACTCCGACTACAAGACCGGCACGTTCGAGGACCAGGCCGCGGCGCTCCTCAGCGGTGACGCCGCCATGTCGGTCCAGGTGAACGCGCTGCTCCTGCAGATGCAGCAGACCTCCACCACGGAGGACATCGACGCGAACATCGGCTGGTTCCCCATCTCGAAGGACGGCTCGCTCGCCACGTCGATCCCCGACAACAAGAACGGTGTCGTCGCGTTCCGCACGGGAGACGCCGAGCGGGAGGCCGCGGCCAAGCAGTTCCTGAACTTCTGGCTCACGACCGACTACCCGGACTACCTGGCCGCGGTCAAGGGCGTCTCGATCCAGACGGACGTGCCGACTCCTGACGGAGTCCCGGAGGTCGCCTCGACGATCGCCGCCTCCCTCGGATCCTCCGTCGGCTCCATGCAGTCGCTCGCCATCGCGAACCCCGACCTGTACATCAACCTGGCCAACATGCTCCAGGGGACGGTCACGCCGGAGGACGTCGCGAGCACCACTCAGAAGCAGTTCGAGCAGTTCGCCAAGGCGCAGGGAGCCGAAGGCTTCTAGCCCGGTACCGGGGTCGGGCACGCCTGCCGCGCCCGACCCCACCCCCTTGATCGGAGACTCCCATGGCACTGCCCACCACGCTCGTACGGCCGCCCACGCGCGGCGAACCACGACCGCCCGCACGCAGCGGAACGCGACGGTCCGCCGACAGGGCCGCAGCGAGGAACCACCCGCTCTGGTTCCTGATCCCCGCTTTCGCGATCCTCGCCGTCTTCTTCCTACTCCCGACGGTTCTCAACTTCTTCTACGCCTTCACGAACTGGTCCGCCTACAACGACAGCGTGGACTTCGTCGGCTTCGACAACTTCACCTCCCTCTTCGGCGATGACGAGGTGCTGCGCGCCGTCCGCGTCACTCTCGTCTGGGCGCTCCTCGTGGCGGTCTTCCAGAACTTCTTCGGCCTGGCACTCGCCCTCTTCTTCGAACGGGACACGCGGATCAACCGCATCGGCCGAGCCTTCTTCTTCATCCCCGTCCTGATCTCGCCTCTCGCGGTCGGCTACATCTTCCAGGCGTTCCTGCAGCCCTCGGGAGCTCTCAACGGGATCCTCAGCGCGATCGTGGGCCAGGAGGTGACCACGGCCTGGCTGGGGAGCACGACCTGGTCGATCGTCGTGGTCTCCCTCGTGCAGTCCTGGAAGTGGATGGGCCTCTCCATGCTGATCTTCCTCGCCGGCTTGAAGACGCTCCCGGAGGACGTGCTCGAGGCGGCCCGCATCGACGGTGCGTCGTGGTGGAGGACTCTCCGCAGCGTCCGCTTCCCGCTCCTCGCCCCGGCCATCACCTTCAACGTCGCCACCGCTCTGCTGGGTTCGATGAACGGCTTCGACACCGTCCAGGCGACCACCCGCGGCGGGCCGGCGCAGACGACCGAAGTGCTGAACATCTTCATCTACCGGACCTTCGGGCAGGGGCTCTACGCCCAGTCCACGACGATGAGCCTGGTCCTGTTCCTCCTCGTGGTGGTACTGGCCTTCCCCGTCATCGGTCTCCTTCGACGTCGGGAGCAGCAGCTGTGAGCACGAGAAGCATGACCGCAACCCGCCCGCCGAGGACCGGGTACGCCGTCTCCCGCCGCGCCGGATCGGTCATCCACAACGTCATCGCCGTCATCGGGACGGCGGTCGTCATCGGCATCCCGCTGTGGCTGCTGGTGATCACCTCCGGCAAGAGCACTGCGGACTCGGCGTCACCGGATCTCTCACTGCCCACCACCTGGCACTTCGTCGAGAACTACGCGCAGGCCATCACCCAGGGTGGAGTCCTCGCCGCCATGGGAGGCAGCCTCCTCGTGACGATCCCCAGCGTGCTGCTGGTCCTCGGTCTCGGCTCCGCCGCCGCATGGGTCCTCGCCCGCCGGTCGTCCCGCCTCACGTCCGTCCTCTACTCCATCGGCATCAGCGGGATCATCCTCCCTCCCGCCGTCATCATGATCGTCCTCACCCTGAAGAGCATCGGGCTGGACGGCACTCTCGTCGGCGCGATCGGCGTCTACGGCGGCAGCTTCATGGCCACGGCGATCTTCTTCATCACCGGCTTCGTGAGGTCCATCCCTCTCGAGCTCGAGGAAGCGGCGCGCATCGACGGCGCCGGCCCGGTGGGAGTGTTCTTCCGCGTGATCCTGCCGCTCCTGCAGCCCGTCCTCGCCACTGCCGCGATCCTCGTGACGATCAGCGTCTGGAACGAGGTGTTCTACGCCTTCTTCATCCTCAGCGGAGGAGCGATCGGCACCATGCCGCTCGGCCTGTTCAACGTCGCCTCGCAGTCGGAGTACGTCAAGAACTGGAACCTGATCTTCGCCTACGTCGTGATCATGAGCATCCCGATGGTCGTCGCCTTCGTCATCGGCCAGCGCCGCATCATCGCCGGAGTCACCTCCGGCGCCGTGAAGTAAGCCGCATCCCCCACTCGCCCCGTCTGCGGCCACCCGCCGCTCCCAGGAGGATCCATGTCCGCACTGACCCCCACGCTCCCCGGCACCGACGCCGGCACCGTCCGCATCGACGCCGGTGACGACGCACTCGACCTCGTCCTCGCTCAGGACGGGGACGAGCCGCTCCGCGTGCTGCGGTTCGGGCCCCGAGGGGCGACCGGCGACCTGGCGACCGGCCGGCCGGTCCTGGAGGTGGTCACCAGCGACTCCGGGCGGGCTCCGTCGACACCCCGACTCATCGGAGGGCAGGCCGGCCTCGGCCTCCGCTACCGCAGTCACCGGTCGGTCGCATCGATCGGAGTCGTCTCGACGGTCGTCCTGCTCGGGGACGACGAGGCCGGTCTCGAAGCGGAGCTGCGCCTCGAGGTCGTGCAGGGAGCCGCAGCGGTCCGCTGCACGACGGTCGTGCGCAACACCGGAACCCAGCGCCGCGTCCTGCGGTCGGTGACGTCGATGGCGCTCCGGGTCGGTGTCGGATCCCAGGCCGAGACCAGGCCGACCCGTCTCTCCCTCACCTCGGGCCGCAGCGACTGGGTCGGCGAATCGCGATGGTCCACCGCTCCGCTGGACACGTTCCTGGTGGACCTGCGGAAGGACGCGCACGGCGGAGGTGCTCGGAACGGCTACGCCGTCACCTCCACCGGGACCTGGTCGACGGCCGGCTCGCTGCCCGTCGGCGTGCTCGCGCTGTCGGACCCGGCCGAGGAGGCCGCCCTCGCCTGGCAGGTCGAGCACAACGGAGGCTGGCGCTGGGAAGTGGGGGAGGACCCGGACGGGACCTACGTCGCGCTGTCCGGCCCCACCGATCAGGACCACCAGTGGCTGCAGCCGCTCGAGCCCGGCGGATCCTTCACGACCGTCCCGGTCCTGCTCTCCGCGGGACGAGGCTTCGACAGAGCTCTCGCCGCCCTGACCGACGGTCGCCGGGCGCTGCGGCGTCCGCATCCCGATTCCGCCACCCGTCCCGTCGTCTTCAACGACTACATGAACACCCTGATGGGCGATCCGACGACGGAGCGGCTGCTGCCCCTCATCGACCAGGCCGCCGAGGCGGGCGCCGAGATCTTCTGCATCGACGCGGGCTGGTACGACGACTCCGGCGACTGGTGGTACAGCGTCGGCGACTGGCAGCCCTCCACCGTCCGGTTCCCGGACGGAGGGCTGACCGCCGTCCTGAACCGCATCCGGGAGCGGGACATGGTGCCGGGGCTGTGGCTCGAGCCGGAGGTAATCGGCGTCAGCAGCCCCGCCGCCGAGCGCCTTCCCGACGACGCCTTCCTCCAAAGGCTCGGTGAGCGCCTGGTGGAGCACGGCCGCTACACGCTCGACCTCCGCCATCCCGCCGCGATCGCCCACCTCGACGGCGTCATCGACCGTCTGGTCGGCGAGCTGGGTGTCGGCTACTTCAAGCTCGACTACAACATCGACGCGGGGGCCGGCACGGACGTGGGCGCGCCCTCCGTCGGCGCCGGGCTCCTCGAGCACAACAGGGCGCATCTGGCCTGGCTGGAGGCGGTCCTCGACCGGCACCCCGACCTCGTCCTAGAGAACTGCGCCTCCGGCGCCATGCGGATGGACGGGGCGATGCTCTCGCGTCTCCAGCTGCAGTCGACCAGCGACCAGCAGGACCCGATCGCCTACCCCCCGATCGCCGCCGCGGCTCCGCTCGCCATGGTCCCCGAGCAGGCGGCCAACTGGGCCTACCCTCAGCCCGACATGAGCGACGAGGCGATCGCGTTCACCCTCTGCACGGCGATGCTGGGACGGTTCTACCTGTCGGGGCGCCTCGACGGCATGAGTCCCGCCCAGCGGATGCTCGTGGCCGAAGGGGTCGCCGCGCACAAGCGGCTCCGGCCGGGGCTCGCCCGTGCGCACGCGGCCTGGCCGCTCGGCATCGATCTGTGGACCGCGCCCTGGGTCGCGCTCGCTCTCGGAGACGAGGACGAGACGCACCTCACCCTCTGGCGCCGCGAGGGGGATCGATCGATCGACGTGCCGCTGCCCGCCTTCCGCGGCGGGCCGCTCGTCGTCGAGACCGTCTTCCCGCGCCGCCTCACGCCGTGGGTCACCGAGTGGGACCAGGAGCGAGGGGTGCTCACCGTCTCGCTCCCCGAGGGGGACGACGAGCCCTCCGCGCGGACCTTCCGGATCGGGCGCTCGCCGTTCGTCGAGCACGTGGTCATCGACGCGTCGGCCACCACCGGTGAGGTGCACGGCGGTGCGACGGGGATGCTGTACGGGCTCGGGAGTCCCGACGCGCCCTCGTCCGCGCTGCTCTCCGGCATCCGTCCGCGCACCCTGGCGCAGAAGGCCCCCGGGGGGCTCCAGCATCCGGGAGGCGACGCCCTCGAGGTCGCGGACGACTTCTTCGCCGCCGGAGGCGAGGAGATGGTCGTCTACCTGCAGGACCTCCTCGAGCAGTGGCCGTACGAGGAGATCGGGGTCGACCGCTACGCGGAGCTGGTGCAGGACGCTGTCCACACGATCTCCCGGCGTGAGGACCGGGGACGGTTCGTGTACGTGCCCTTCAACGAGGGGGACTGGATCTGGTACGCCGCGTGGGACGCGGCCGGCCGGGACAGGTTCCTCGCCGACTGGACGACGCTGCACCGCGCCATCCGCGCCGTCGACCCCGACGCGAGGATCGTCGGGCCGAACGAGTCCCACTACTACCCGAACCGCGTCCGGGACCTCCTCGAGTACGGCACGGCCAACGGCGTCCTCCCCGACATCATGGCGTGGCACGAACTGCAGCCCTCCTCGCTCGAGCTGCTGCCCCGTCATCTGGAGCACTACCGCGCTCTGGAGGAGCAGCTCTCGATCCCGCCGCTTCCCGTGAACATCGACGAGTACGCGAACCGGCGGGACACCTCGGTGCCCGGACGGCTCCTCCAGTGGATCGACATCCTCGAGACCGGGAAGATCGACGGCGACCTCGCCTACTGGACGATGGCGGGGAACCTCGACGACCACGCGGTCGGTCGGCATCAGGCGAACGGCGGCTGGTGGCTCCTCCACTGGTACGCCGCCCTGCGCGGCGAGACCGTGCGCTCCGAGACGGCCGCCTCGAGCGTCCGCGACTCCCTCCACTCCCTCGCGGCGCGGGACGGGGACATCGTGACCGCGCTGATCGGCGGAGGCCGTCACCCCGTGGAGGTGGAGGTCCGCGGGCTCGCGGCCGACGGGCACTGGCGGGTCGCCGTGGAGCGTGTCGAGTGGAGCGGGTACGAAGGTCCGCTCAGCAGCACCACGACCGTCGTCGACGAGCCCGTCGGCACGAGCGACGGCGTCCTCCGCTTCGGGATCGCGAACGACGACCCCCTGGCGGCGTACCGCGTGACGATCGCGCCGGACGACGGCGCTCCGTCGACTGCTGTCCCGGCCCCCGTCGTGGTGCCCGCGGACGCCGCCACGGGCGAAGGCCTGACGTGGACTCGGCACGACGACGACATGCAGCAGTACGCGGGAACGGGGCGATCCGGCATCTCGGGGACTCCGGACGCCGGCAGCCGGGCCGAGTTCCCGGTCGTGGTGGAGCAGGAGGGCGAGCACGTCCTCGCGCTGCACTACGGAACGGACTCCGTCCCGGCGACGGCCGAGGTCCGGATCGACGGACGCGACGCCGTCCGGATCGAGCTGCCGGCGACTCTCGCCCGCGGATTCACCGGACGGGTCGAGACGCCCGTCGCGCTCGACGCGGGGCCGCACGTCGTCGCCGTCCGGCCTCTCGACGGTGCCGATCTGGCGATCGACCGCATCGAGCTCCATACGCTCGTGCCGGTGCGGCACTATCCGGCGAGCAGGGCGCTGCGCGTGGGAGGCGAGGTGCGGCACGGAGCCGACGGCGCCAGGACCGCGGTGATCGTCGGACCCGGCGACAGCCTCTCCTTCCACATCGGAGTGCCCGACCGTGCCCGGTACCGCCTGAGCCTGGACAGCGACGACGGAGCGACGGTCGAGCTCGACGGCACCGTGCTGACCCGGCTGGACAGCGTGGTGCTGCCCGCCGGCATCAGCGAGGTCCGGATCACCGCCGACCGGGTGACCGCGATCAGGGCGCTGACCGTCGAGCCGTCGACCCGGGGGACGTCCGAGATCCCGGTGTCCGACGAGAGGTGGCGGCTGACGGGCGGGGCGCGGCTGAGCAGCGATGCGGCCGTCCCGATCGTCGACGGTCTCGGATCGTCGGACGGGCGGCCCGACGGAGCGGCGGAGCTCGTCGCGCCTCCCGCCGGGCGCTACCTGCTCACCTTGCGGTACAGCAACGCCGACCGGAGGACGGGACATCTCTACAACACCGACGTCATCGACCGTCGCCTCCAGGTCCGAGCCGGGGACGGCCCGGCGGTCCCGGTGACGTTCCCCTTCACGCACGACTGGGCGAACTTCGCGACGGTGTCCGTCGCGATCGACGTCCCCCGGGGCGCCGACGTCCTCCACCTGACCTCGACCACGGGGGCGGGCCCGCTCCTGGCCGGGGCCGCCCTCGATAGGGTCGAGGAGGGAGGTCCGGTCTCGTGAAGCAGCTGTCCGTCGGCGATGACGTCCCGGCCGCGAGCGACCGCCCGGCGACGATCTCGGACGTCGCCGAGTACGCCCGGGTGTCCGTGCCCACCGTGTCGCGGGTGCTCACCGGAGCGGCTCGCGTCAGCCCGGAGCTGACCCGGCGGGTGACCGACGCGATCCAGGCTCTCGACTACCGGCCGAGCGCGACCGCCCGCGCACTGGTGCGCGGCGGCGCCACCACGATCGCCGTCCTCAGCTCCGACACCACCATCTACGGGTACTCGTCCACGATCCGCGGCATCGAGCAGGCCGCGAGGACGGCGGGGTACTCGGTGACCATCGCCGTCATCGACGACGAGGGGTCGAGCTCGGCCCGCGCCGCCATCGATGCGGCTCTGAGGCTGCCGCTCGCGGGCGTCATCGTGCTCAAATTCGATCCCGCAGGAGTCGCCGCCCTCCCGCACCTCCCGGAGCACCTTCCCGTGGTCGTCGCCTCGGGGGAGCTCGACGGCCTCCATCCGCAAGCCGCGCTGGACGAGGTCGCGGGAGGGCGGGCGATCACGGAGCACCTCCTGCAGCTCGGCCATCGCACCGTGCACCACGTGACGGTGCCGCCCTCCCGATCGGGGACCGAGGACGGCAGGACGACCGGGTGGCGCGACGCGCTGCGGGAGTCGGGCGCCGTCGTGCCGGCCGTCGTCGCCGGCACCTGGGAAGCCGCGTCCGGCGTCGCGATCGGCGCCGAGCTCGCGCAGGACCCCGACATCACGGCGATCTTCTGCGGCAACGACGAGCTCGCGATGGGGGTCATCGCCGGCCTCACGGACGCCGGCCGCACTGTGCCGGACGATGTCAGCGTGGCGGGGTTCGACGACCACCCGCTGTCGTCGATCTGGCGCCCGTCGATCACGACGGTGTCGCAGGACTTCGACGATCTCGGACAGCGCGCCTTCTCACTGCTCGAGCGACGGATCGCGGGCGACAGGACGCCGACCCTGTCGATGACGATCCCGCCGACGGTGCTCCGGGGCAGCTCGGGACCGCCGCCGCAGAGCAGGCGCGACCCGCAGGCGTGAGCACCTGACGATTTCCGGCAGCCCAGCGAGTGGTACTCCTGCCCGGCGCGCTCGCGACCTTGAATCCCTCTCGCTGGCTGCCACGACAAAGCCGACCGCTCCCTCGAATGCAACAGCGCGAAGACACCTACTCGAAAGGCCGATGATGAACAGCTCAGGCGATGTCGGAGTGATGCTCCCTCGCGATCTTCCGGCGAACGACGTCATCGTCTTCGCCCAGCGTGCCGAGGACCTCGGCTTCGACGAACTCTGGGTCGTCGAGGACCTCGGCTTCCGCGGCGGAATCGCTCAGGCCGCCGCTGTCCTCGCGAGCACGACGCGTATCACTGTCGGTGTCGGCATCCTGCCTGCCGGCTCGCGCAACGTGGCCTTCGCGGCCATGGAGATCGCGACTCTGGAGGAGCTCTTCCCCGGTCGAGTAGTGATCGGCATCGGCCACGGCATGCCCGACTGGATGCGCTCCGTCGGTGCCTGGCCCGGCAGCCCTCTCACTCTGCTCCGCGAGTACACCATCGCTCTGACGACGCTGCTGCGAGGAGAACCGGGGCCGGCCGCCGGCCGCTATGTCGACGTATCGGACGTGCGCCTCGCGACGGTTCCCGACACGCCGCCTCCGATCGTCTGGGGCGTGAGAGGTCCCAAGTCACTGGCCGCGGCCGGCGACGTCGCCGACGGCATCGTGCTCGCAGAGCCTGCAACCCCGGAGTACATCCGTGCGTCGTCCGAGACCGCCGGAGTGGACGCCGCTCGCGCGGGTCGTGCTCCCCGTCTCGTCACCTATGACATCGCCGCCGTCGAGGCCACGGACGCCGACGCGCGTGACGTGGTGCGATCACCGCTCGGAGTCATCGGCGAGAGCGACTGGTTCCCGCACATCGCGCCCTTGCCGTTCGCGTCCGAGTTCGCAGCGCTGCGCGAACGTGCGGGCACCGCTGAAGCCTTCGCCGCCGCGCTCCCGGACGAGTGGATCGACACTCTCGCCCTTGCCGGCACGGCAGAACGTGTCCGCGCCGGCATCGCCGCCCGGCACGCGGCCGGAGCGACATGCGTCGTGCTCACACCCATCGGATCCGACAGCCTTCGCGCGCTCGAGAACCTCGCGGCCGTGCTTCGAGCGCAGTAGGACGGCCGTGTTCACGTTCCGCTCGCGCTGAGGCCGTCGCTCGCTGTGAGGGGAGCGGATCGGGGTCGTGGAACGTCGTTCCCGCCCGGGCGTCCACTCCGCGCCCCTCTGTCCGAGACGTCCCCGGGCCGTCCGACCCCCTGAAGGGAATCCATGTCTCCCGCACTGTTCCGGCGCCGCCTGGCTCTGTTCGCGCTGTTCTTCGTCCCCGGTTTCTCCATCGCCTCGTGGGTCACCCGGACTCCCGCGATCAGGGACCTCCTCGGCGCCTCCACTGCTCAGATGGGACTCGTCCTCTTCGGCCTGTCCGTCGGCGCCATGATCGGCATCCTCGGCTCCGGCCCCCTCGTCGCCCGTTTCAGCACCCGCCCCGTGATCCTGTTCGGAGTAGCGCTCGTCGTCGTGAGCATGCCCACCGTGGGCCTCGGGGCCGCCGTGTCGAGCGCCGCTCTCACGACCGTGGGTCTCGCCCTGTTCGGCCTCGGCATGGGCAGCACGGAAGTCGCGCTGAACATCGACGGCGCCGACCTCGAACGAGCCATCGCCAAGCCCGTCCTCCCCGCCTTGCACGGCTGCTTCAGCCTCGGCACTGTCATCGGTGCCGTCGCCGGCATCGCCTTCACCGCCACCTCCTTCTCCGTCGTCTGGCATCTCGTCCTCGTCGGAGTCGCCGTCGGCGCCGTCGTCCCCCTCGCGATCCGCCACATCCCCGGCGGTGTCGGGCAGAGCACGCGAGCCGACCCGCGAACGGACGCCGAGACGACGGTGAAGACCGCCCCCGTCTGGGCCGACCGCACGCTGCTTCTCATCGGCGTGATCGTGCTCGCGATGGCGCTCGCCGAGGGCACCGCGAACGACTGGCTGCCCCTCGTCATGGTCGACGGACACGGCTTCACCGCCGCCTTCGGCTCCGCGGTCTACGCCGTCTTCGCAGCCGCGATGACCATCGGACGCTTCGCCGGCGGCTACTTCGTGCACCGCTACGGCCGCGCCGCCGTCCTCACCGTCAGCGCTGCCGCCGCCACCGCAGGGCTCGCCCTCGTCAGCTTCCCCGACAGCCGGATCCTCGCCGGCGCCGGAGTCCTTCTGTGGGGGCTGGGCGCCTCGCTCGGCTTTCCTGTCGCCCTCTCCGCCGCCGGCGACTCCGGGCCTCGCCCGGCCGCACGCGTCTCCTTCGTCGCGACCCTCGGCTACGTCGCGTTCCTCGTCGGGCCGCCCGCCCTCGGTTTCCTCGGAGAGCACTTCACCCTCCGCGCAGCACTGATCATGCCCATGTTCCTCGTCGCCATCGCGATCTTCGTCGCCCCTGCCCTCCGCAGGCCGGCCGCCGCCGGCGCCCTTCCCCTCGACGATCGGACCGGTGCAGGGCTGCGCGATTCATGAGTTCGGCTGCGGCACTCGCCGACCCTCCCCGCTGCGCGTGGCACCGCGGGCGTGCTGCGAGCGGCGACCACGTCGGAGCGTTCAGCGGCGACGGCCTCGGACGCCGTCGAGAGAGTCGCGGTTCCGCGAGCCCGACCCTCGGCGCAGTTCAACCGAGTTTCCGTCTCGCGCCTCTGCGCTGCGGTCGAGCGCGTCGCGTCGTCGGTCAGTCCCGCAGGCCGACCGTCACCGCGCGGCTCTCCGGCGCCTCGATCAGGTTCTTCGCCACCGCAGCGGAGAGGTACGACGTCGCGTCGTGCCGGCGCAGAGTGACGACCGAGGCGACGGCTCCCACCGCCAGGACGATCGGAGCGAAGCTCGGCCCTGAGGTCAACCAGTCTCCGACCGCGACGCCGACCTCGGTCAGCGGGATCAGCAGAGTCATCGGATCGAGTCGCCCTGCGTCTCTTCGCCTAGTCGCGGAATCATTCCTGCCGCCTATGCGGAGGCGGTTCGGCTGGATACGGTCAACGCTCGTGGCGTCGAAAGTACCGCCCGCCAGCGCCGTTCGCTAGCGACCCGCGAGGCCGGACCCGCCACCATCCCTGTCCAGATCGCGGAGGGCGACGAGACGACTGCGGTCCGGATCGTCCAGCGGACCAGCGAGAACGATCAGTTCCCCGATCTAGCGTCCGCGAACCACACTGCTCCGCGCAGCGCGCCCTCGACGAGCGAGCTTGCGCACAGGCCAAGGCCCCTGCGGAGGCCGAGCTGACCGCCCGTGGATTCGCGATCCTCGACAGCGAGGTCTACTACGGCTACACCAGCCACACCAGCATCCGCGACCTCCGCATGGAGGACGGCTCCCGCGTGGACGCCGCCGATATCGAGAACGTCGAGGGACGCGCCTCATATGTGCGGGTCGTGTTCACCGGCAAGAGCGCCGATCTCAGCTACTACCTCTCCGACCCGCGAGCTGCGGGCTTCCGCAAGGAGGGCGGCACCACCGCAGGCCCGATGACCGACGAGCAGAAGGCCGAGCGTCGCATCCTCGTCGCCAACAACGAGGGGTGGGGTGCGGCCGAGACGGTGCGCCGCGAGTGGATCGGGTCGTTCCTCTCCCGCAAGACCCTCCCGAAGGACGCGGACCGGGTGATCGCCCTGGGCCTCAGTGTGCACCGCTTCTCGGTATCCTCCGGGATGACGGGCGGCAACGCTCTCGCGCACACCCTCCTCGGGATCGCGCAGCCCTCCGGTTACCACGCCGACGCTCTCGGCGCGCTGGTCGAGGCGAACCCCGCGAGGGCCCGCCTCGTCGCGCTGGCCGTCGTTCTCGGAGGCGAGGAGGCGAGCACGAGCAAGGAGTCGTGGCGCCGCGGAGATGAGCGCGCCGCCGCTCACTTCCGCCAGCTCGCGGCCTGGGGCTACGCGCTCTCCCCGGTCGAGCAGGTCGTCACCGGTGACACCACCGCCGCGGACGCCGCGGGCCTTAGCTAGCCCGCTCCGCGGGGACCGGCAGCCGCCGGTCCCCGCCCCCTCCGCTTCGACTCTGCGGAAAGGCCCACCATGACCACCACCACGACTTCCGCCGTCGACGTCGACGTGTGGGGACACACCCCGGCGCTGCGCGACGCGCAAGCCGCCGTCGACGACGCCACCGCCTCCCGCGACCCCGACGCGATCGCCGCGGCCGCGCGTGCGCTGATCGTCGCCGCGGCCGCGCACGGCTGACCCACCGCGACCGCCCTCGTGTTCAAGTACGAGACGACCGGCCCCGTCGCTGGAGTCTGGGGACTCTGGCGAGTCCTCGACGCGGCCGGGACCGTGCTCCGAGCGTGGGACGACGACCCCGACCCGATGACGGACGAGTCCGAGGAGGAGCTGGTCGCCCTCGACCTCATCAGCAACCAACGAGCGACCCAGGACTACACCGACTTCGGACAGCCCATCGGCTCCACCGTGCTCATGCTGCACACGCTCGCGCTCTGAACGTGCGTTCGGGCCGACCCGAAACGGGCCGGCCCGCACGAGGGGGAGAGCCCCCTCGACCCCCCCGGTCACGCGCGTGGAACGGTCACCTGCGCTCGAGCGGTGGTCAGCGGCGGGGACGTCGTTTGTACGTCTTTCCCGCGCGAATGTTCCGGTTCTCGACCACACCCACGACCGCTAGGCCGACAGCAACGGCCAGGATCAGTGCCCAGCCGAGGACGTTGAACCACTCACCGGTGAACGCCGCGTACGTCTGCTCGCCGGCGATCGCGAAGAACATCACCGACGCCCCGAACCACACCATGCCGTTCGCGAACAACGCGGTTCGCGCCAGAGGAGTGCGGGGAGCGGTCACACCGTCAGCGTCCCACGACCGGCGGAGGGCTGTCTTCCCTCCCTCTAAACTCCGGGCATGGTCTCGCCACGCGTCCGCAAGATCGTCAACAAGCACGAGCGCGACATTCGCCTGATGCAACGCGCTCTCTTAACGGACGCAGGGGAGCGGATCACTTCACAGCCAGGCCTGACCGGGGCCCAGCTGCACGAGCTCGCTCACGCTCGGGCACGGCAACTCCTACGCCTGCGGGGACGATCTTTGACCAAACGGCGCGCCGAGGTGTCCGTCCTCATGGACCGCGGGGCCGCCGCGGAACTCGAACCCGAATCCGGCGCCGACCCGACGCTCTCTCTGGTGAGCGTGTCCGTGAAGGGCCTCAACCTCCTCGTCGGCAACTCGGAGATCCTCGAACCCGACGAGTACACCGCCTGGGCGCAAGCCGTCGTGGGGGAGCAGTGGGCGACCCGCCTCTACGCAGCCGGCGCGCTGTCGGGCAGCAACGACAAACGGCTCTCCACCTTCTACTTCTACGTCTTCACCGACCAAGACAGCCACGCCGTCGACAAGCCCGCCGGCTGGTCGCTCCAGCTCGAACCGGTTCTCGCGTGACCCGTCTACGGAGAGGTTCTGCAACTCCTCTGGCACGCGTCTTAAGCCAAGCAACAAAGCTGCCGCTACCGCTACCGGTGTGTCCGCGCGGCATACGAATGCCAGGTCACGTCCTACTTCCGGTGAGCAACGGGAGCGAGTGGCACAGCCCGCACCGACCTCTTCTAACCACGGGTACGATCGGTGACATCCGGAAAATCCGGCTTCATCCGCTCGGAGGTCCCGTGGTAGAACCCTGGTCGTCCGCCGACAGGACGAAGGACACCGTTGACGCCCGGCGAGCCGAACAGGGCATACCCGCACACAAGGAGTGCCGTCTTCGAACGTTCCAGATGAGCGAGGTCGATCAGCGGATGCACCGCAACGGTGCCGCTGAGGTAGGGGCCTGACCTTGCGCATCATCGACAACGTCTCAGATTTGCTCGGGGATGACCTTAGAAGTGAGATCACGCCCGGATCGAAGGTGCGGATTGCAGCGTCGACATTTTCGATGTTCGCGTTCGAAGCGTTGCGCGACGAGCTCGAGAAGGTCTCCGAGCTCGAGTTCATCTTCACGTCGCCGTCGTTCATCACCGAGAAGGCGACCGACAAGCTCCGCAAGGAGCGCCGCGAGTTCTTCATCCCCGGCGGCCCCGCGGAATATTCCATCGCCGGTAGCGAGTTCGAGGTGCGCCTTCGCAACAGGCTCACTCAGCGCGCGATCGCGAGAGAGTGTGCTGACTGGGTGCGGCGCAAGGTGACCTTCCGTTCAAACTCCACCGGCAAACCGATGCAGCAGTTCGTCGTCGTCGACGACCGGGCGGCGTACATGCCGGTGCAGGGATTCACCACGGCCGATCTCGGGTACGAGTCAGGAGCAGCGGTATCGAACATGGTTCACCGGGTCGACGAGACGCCGATGGCCAACCAGTATGTGCAACTGTTCGACCAGATCTGGAACAACGCGAACCAGGTCGACGACGTGACCGAGGCGGTCGCAGAGCACATCGCAAGCGTGTACGCAGAGAACAGCCCCGAGCGGATCTACTTCCTGATCCTCTACAACCTGTTCTCCGAGTTCCTCGACGACATCAGCGAAGACGTCCTGCCGAACGACCGCACAGGCTACCAGGACACGAAGATCTGGCAGAGCCTCTACAACTTTCAGCGTGACGCGGCGACCGGCATCATCAACAAGCTCGAGACGTACAACGGCTGCATCCTTGCCGATAGCGTCGGTCTCGGTAAGACGTTCACCGCGCTAGCGGTGATCAAGTACTACGAGCTGCGCAACAAGAGCGTGCTGGTCCTGGCGCCGAAAAAGCTTGCCGAGAACTGGACGAACTACAACGCGAACCTCACGACCAACCTCTTCGCGAGCGATCGATTCAACTACGACGTGCTCGCCCATACCGACCTGTCTCGGACCCGCGGTGAGTCGCTCGGCCTCCGCCTGGATCGAATCAATTGGGGCAACTACGACCTGGTCGTGATCGACGAGTCGCACAACTTCCGCAACGCCGACTACTCCGAGGAGAAAGAGTCGCGGTACCAGCGGCTGATGCGGCAGGTGATCCGCGAGGGCGTCAAAACCAAGGTATTGATGCTGTCGGCGACGCCGGTCAACAACCGCTTCAACGACCTCAAGAATCAGCTGCAACTCGCCTACGAAGGCGAGAGCGACGCCCTCGCCCAGCAACTGACGCTCTCGACGTCGGTGGAAAACGTGTTCCGTGATGCGCAGAGGGCGTTCAACGACTGGTCCAAACTTGACCCCGCAGACCGCACCGCCGCTCGCATCCTGCAGATGCTCGACTTCGATTTTTTCGAACTCCTCGACGCGGTGACAATCGCGCGATCACGCAAGCACATCCAGGCGTTCTACAGCACGAGTGACGTCGTCGCCTTCCCGAAGCGGCTCCCCCCCGTGTCGATCCGCGAACCGCTCACAGATCTGGCCGCGATTCCCGCGTTCGACGAGATCTTCGACCGGCTGCAAGCCCTCAATCTTGGCGTCTACACGCCGCTGAATTATGTGTTGCCGTCACGTCGCGCCAAGTACGTGGATGCCTCCCGCGTGACGGGGGGGACGGCCCGAGGGAACCTTGGTCAACAGGGCCGTGAAAAGGGCATCCAGAAGCTCATGACGGTCAACCTGCTCAAGCGGCTTGAGAGCTCGGTCGAGGCATTTCGTCTGACGCTCGGTCGACTCGAGCAGATCACCGGTCGCATGCTCGGCCAGTTGGATGCGGGCAATGAAATTGCAGGCGCAGGCACGAACGGACTGGACCTGGACACGGATGAACCAGACGACGCCCAGCTCGCCTCCCTCCTCGTGGGCGGTGACGTGCGCATCGCTCTGGCGGATATCGATGTCGAGTCCTGGCGGTACGACCTGAACTCGGATCTAGAGATCCTGCGCGTCCTTCTCGCGGACATGACACGCGTGGTGGCGGACCGCGACCTCAAACTCAGCCGTTTGCTGAACGTTATCGAGAGTAAAGTCGAGCGGCCTCTCAATCCGGGAAACCGCAAAGTGCTAATTTTCTCGGCGTTCGCTGACACCGCCGAGTATCTGTACCGTGAGCTGGCCCCAGTGCTCGCAGGTCACGGTCTCGAAACGGCGCTGATCACCGGAGGAACGAGCGGCGCACGCACGACGCTCGGTAAGGGGTTCGATGCGCAGCAAGTGATGACCATGTTCTCGCCACGCTCGAAGCAACGCGACATGACGATGCCACAAGAAACACGCGAGATCGACGTACTCATCGGCACCGACGTCATCAGCGAGGGGCAGAACCTGCAGGACTGCGACTACCTCATAAACTACGACATCCACTGGAACCCCGTGCGCATCATCCAGCGCTTCGGACGCGTGGACCGCATCGGATCGACGAACGACGTCATTCAGCTCGTAAACTTCTGGCCCGACATCTCTCTCGACGCTTACATCAACCTCAAGGAGCGAGTCGAGGGCCGCATGGTTATCGCGGATATCGCTGGCACCGGAGAGGACAACGTACTCGACCCGGGCGGCGCCGAAGCCGCGTATCGGCGGGAGCAGCTGCGGCGTCTGCAGGATGACGTCGTTGATCTTGAGGACGTCCGCGCAGGGGTCTCGATCACTGACCTGGGGCTCAACGACTTCCGCATGGATTTGCTCGGATTCATCAAGCAGCACGGCAATTTGCGCCGGCACCAAATGGGATTACACGCCGTAATCCCAGCTGACGAGGCACAGGGACTGCCGCCGGGAGTGATCTTCGCCCTCCGCAATGTCAACGCACCGGACGACGCGAATCGAGGAAACCGCCTGCACCCGTACTACCTCATCTATCTCAGCGAGGACGGGCGCGTGGTCGCCGATCACACCGAAGCCAAACGGCTGCTTGATCTTCTGCGCGCTGGCTGCCGCGGCCTCAACGAGCCCGTCGCGCGCGTCGTCGCGGCGTTCAACGCTGAGACCCGCGACGGGGCTGAGATGGGACGCTACTCGGCGTTGCTCACCGACGCGATCCGTTCCATGATCAACGTCACCGAGGACCGCGACGTCGACAGTCTCTTCAGCCCCGGCCACACCACCGCCCTGGTGCAATCCATCGCTGGACTCGACGACTTCGAGCTGATTGCCTTCCTCGCTGTCGTCACAGAAGCCGCCGATGACTGAAGCCGTACTCCTGCGTTGGCCCGCAGGCTCTGCCTTCGGCCGTTCGATACCCAAGACCAAATTTTACGAGCACGGCAATATCCACACCGCGTTGCGTGAGAAGTTTGTCAACGACATCCAGCGCATCACGTGGGCCTACAAGCTCGCCGACGGCACTATCAAGTTGCGCGGTACGACAGCGGTTCCCGAGATCCAAGTGTTCGCGGTCCAGACCAAGGGCGCGGACGTCGCCAACGAAGTCCTCACCGCCATCGACAAAACGATCCACTTCCCAATCATCTTCGAAGTTGCGAGCACCGAGGGAATTCGCATGGTTGCCGCGCAGAAATCGCTCGACGGCAACGCACCTCACATAGCAACCTACTTTTCGACCGATTGGCAGTCCGTCGACGCCCCCCGCCGGCCACTCCCGACGGCGCTCGACCTGCCGAGCCTGTACGAGGCAATTCTCGCGTCGCTGCTTCCTCTGCCCACCCGCGTCAGCGAGACAGTGTCAGACGCAACGGGCAGGCTAGAACGCATCCGAAAGGTTCAGCGTGAAATCACCTCGCTGGAGAAGAAGCTTCGCACCGAACCACAACTCAATCGAAAGATAGACCTGCGCAGGCAACTCAAGGAATGCGAAGCTGTGTTTGCGGAGCTGTCCGACCCTGCGCCGAGCAAAAAGGGATAACCGTGGAAAAACTAAGGATGAACTCACCGGACCTGACCGAACGGAACATCGACAAGGTTGCCAAACTCTTCCCGACGGTCATCACTGAAGCATTTGACGTGAACGGTAACTTAGTGCGTGCCGTCGATTTCGATGCACTCCGCCAGGAGCTCTCCGGCCACGTCATTGAAGGACCTCAAGAGCGGTACCAACTCGACTGGCCAGGTAAGCGTGCGGCCGCATTCGCCGCCAACGCGCCAGTCGCTAAGACGCTACGTCCTGTGCGAGAGGAGTCTGTCGACTTCGATACCACGAAGAACGTTTTCATCGAGGGTGACAACCTTGAGGCGCTAAAATTGCTGCAAGAGTCGTATCTTGGTAAAGTTAAGCTGATATACATTGACCCACCCTACAACACTGGATCGGAATTTATATATGAAGATGACCGATCCGAGGACACTCAGACATACCTTCGTCGCTCAGCGCAAATCGACAGTAATGGTGAGCGACTCGTCGCGAACCTGGAATCGAACGGGCGCTTTCATTCCGATTGGCTGAGCATGCTTTACCCGCGCCTTAGATTGGCTAGGGCCTTGCTCTCAGAGAATGGTGCGATTTTCGTTTCCATTGACGACCATGAGCGTGACAATCTTAAGCGAATCATGGATGAGATTTTTGGGGAACAGAGCTTCGTGGCCTCCATAATTTGGCGGAAAAAAGCCTCGCCGGATGCCCGGTCGACCATCGGAGCAGTTCACGACTACCTCCTCTGCTACGTCAGAAATCCTGAGAAGCCAAAGAACGCCATTGGGAAGATCGCGCTGAGCGAGAAGCGTCTAGCATCATTCAAGAACCCAGATAGGGATCCACGAGGCCCGTGGGCGTCGGTCGACATGACCGGCATGACAGGAAGGGCCACCAAGGACCAATATTTTTCGGTGACGTTGCCGAGTGGTCGAATCATTCAGCCTCCAGCAGGGCGCTCGTGGGGGTTGGTTGAACGCACTTTCGTCGAGCTCCGTGCTGATGGCCGCATTTGGTTTGGCAAAGACGGTGACAACGTCCCCCGCATCAAGCGGTTTCTGAAGGAGACGGAGGGACAGACAATCCCCTCGTACTGGGATTTCTCGGAAGTCGGCAGTAACGAAGAGGCCACAGATGAACTGGCCGCCTTGTTTGAGGGCGTCCGGGCTTTCGACACACCGAAGCCAGTAAGGCTGATGCGGCGCCTGCTCGAAATTGGAACATCACGCTCGGATGGCGACGTTGTCCTAGACTTTTTCGCAGGTTCAGGGTCCATGGGAGACGCGGTTCTCCGAGCGAATGCGGACGACGGCGGCAACCGGAAGTTTATTCTGGTGCAGCTTGATGAACAGTGCAAACCTAGATCGGATGCAGCAATTGCCGGTTATAAAACAATCTCTGAAGTGACCCGCGATCGCATCCGCCGGGTAGGTGTGGCACTCAGGCAGGAGCTTAGCGACGTTGATGCCGGATTCCGTATGCTCCGCATTGACAGCACCGGCTTCACGGATACGTCGCGCGCCCCGGATCAACTCGAACAGTCGTCACTCGTCGATTTGAGCACGAGCATCAAGGCTGAAAGGACTCCGGAGGACCTCCTGTTCGAGGTATTATTGAGCTGGGGCCTAGATATGTCTTCTAAAATCGTTCAGCAAACCATCGACGGAATACAGGTGCACTCAGTCGATGACGATGCCCTAGTCGCCTGCTTTGCAGAAGAGGTTCCAGTGGAAGTTGTCCGCTCACTTGCGGAAAGGCGTCCATTGCGGGCAGTTTTCCGCGATACGGGATTCGCCACCGATTCGGCGCGAATCAACGCAGAGCAGATTTTCCGCCAGAGTTCCCCCGAGACAGAGGTAAGGGCGATTTAACCTCATGAAGCTCCAGTTCAAGGTCCAGCAGTACCAGACCGATGCCGTGAATGCAGTCGTCGAAGTATTTGCTGGGCAGCCGTTCGTCGATGGCGTGAGGTATCGCGTCGACCCCGGCAAGGATGCAGCGCTGACGCTGCTTGAGGACGCCGGTCTGCGTAACACGGAGCTGGCGCTGACCCCTTCGCAGCTGTTGACGAACGTGCAAGGGGTCCAGCGGGGAAGCGGATTGTCCTTATCGAAGGACCTGAAGGACCCGGCTCGGGTATCGGCGGCGGCGTTGAATCTCGACGTCGAGATGGAGACCGGCACAGGCAAGACCTACGTCTACACGAAGACGATCATGGAGTTGCACAAGCGCTATGGATGGTCGAAGTACATCGTGATCGTGCCATCGGTCGCGATACGCGAGGGCGTGAAAAAATCGTTTGACATCACCGCCAAGCACTTCCAGCAGTCCTACGGGACTAAGCCGCGCACGTTCGTCTATAACTCATCGCGGTTGCACGAGCTGGAGCGGTTCTCGTCCGACGCTGGCGTTCAGGTGATGATTATCAACGTCCAGGCGTTCAACGCTGCCGGTAAAGACGCTCGGCGTATTTACGAGATGCTCGATGACTTCCAGTCTCGCAGACCGATTGACGTGATAGCGGCGAACAGGCCGATCCTCATCATCGACGAGCCGCAGAAAATAGAGGGTGACGCAAGTAAGCCGTCGAAGTCGTTGGAAGCGCTCGCACGATTCAACGCGTTGTTCGCGGTGCGTTACTCAGCGACTCACAAGATCGAGCGTACCAAGGTGCATCGCCTCGACGCAGTCGACGCCTACAACCAGAAGCTCGTGAAGAAAATTGCAGTGCGCGGCATCACCGTGAAGCACCTCGCCGGCAGCATGGCTTACCTATACGTGGACGGGCTGGAGGTGGGTAAGGGGCCGGACTTTCCAAAGGCGAGGGTCGAGCTCGAAGTGCAGACCGCTCTGGGCATCAAGCGGCAGGTGAAGCGGCTGAGCCAGGGCATGAATTTACACGCCATATCCGGGGGAATCGAAGCGTATAATGGCTTATTCGTTCGTGACATCGACGCCAATCGCGACATTATCGAGCTGAGCAACGGCTCGTTTGTTGCCGCTGGTGAGGTTACCCAAGACGTGACCGACGATGCGAAACGACGTATCCAAATCAGGGAAGTCATTCGAGCCCACCTCGACAAGGAACGCGAGCTATTCGCGCAGGGCATCAAGGTGTTGTCGCTGTTCTTTATCGACGAAGTTGCCAAGTACCGTGTCTACAACCAAGAGAACACCCTTGGGGAGTATGCGCGCGTTTTCGAGGAGGAGTACGAGACGCTATTGGCCGACTACCTCGCTCATCTAGATCTCGACGAGGCTGCCGAGCGGTACCGTGCGTATGTCGGGGCGATCGACGTTCGTAAAACCCACGCGGGCTACTTCTCAATCGACAAAAAGTCCGGCCACCAGGTTGACGGGCGAGTGAAAAAGAGCGGCGACAACGCGGGCCAGTCAGATGACGTGGACGCGTACAACCTGATCCTGAGAGACAAGGAACGACTGCTGTCGTTCCAAGAGCCGGTGCGGTTTATCTGGTCGCACTCGGCGCTGCGCGAGGGCTGGGATAACCCAAACGTATTCGTAATGGGCATGTTGAAAAAGAGTGACAACACCACGACGAGACGGCAGGAGATTGGTCGTGGTTTGCGCCTGTGCGTCGACCAGCACGGTGAAAGAATGGACAATCCAAGTACTGTGCACGATATCAATGAGCTCACGGTCGTCACGGACGAGTCTTACACCGACTTCGTCGGCGCGCTTCAGAAAGAGATCCTCCAATCGCTGTCGACTCGGCCACGCAAGGCAAGTGTCGATTACTTTGCTGGGAAACACATCAAGCTTGCGGACGGCTCAACGAGAGCGCTGGAGAAGACGGTCGCGCAAGCATTCTACAACCACCTCATCCGACATGATTATATCGACGACGACGGTCTCGTCACGCAGACTTACAAGGAAGCCCGCGCGGGGGGCACGCTGGCCCCACCGGCCGCGGATGTGTTGAAACCGGTCATCGACTTCGTCTGGCCGTTACTAGATGCGCTCTACCTCGACGTGCCCAGTCCAATAGACGGCCGCAAGCCGAAGAGGATCCCGTTGAACGAGGTGAACTTTAGAAAGCGCGAGTTTCAGGAGTTGTGGCGCCGCATCAATCACAAGGCTGTCTATCAGGTCGAGTTTGACTCTGGCGAGCTCATTACTAACTGCATTCGAGTGCTCGATAGGTCCCTCAATGTCACAGCGATGCAGTACCTTGTTGAAAGCGGCCGACAGGTCGTGGGCCTCGAGGTTGATCAGCTAGAGTCGGGCACGGGCTTCAAGGTTTCCGAAACTAAGGTCGAGCACTCAGCCGTTTCTGCAAGCTCCACGGTGAAATACGATCTCCTTGGCGAAATTGCGGAAAAGACCCAACTAACTCGCCGCACTTGCACGGAGATCCTCACCGGAATCAACCCCAGCACCTTTGCAAAGTTCAAGCAGAACCCCGAGCAGTTCATAGGCGAGGTGGCCAGGCACATCAACGAGCAAAAGGCGACCGTGATTGTCGAGCACCTCGCCTATGATCCGCTCGATGGTCGCTACGACTCATCGATCTTCACCGAGAACCAGACAACTCAGGACCTGTCGAAGGCGGGTGACAAGCTCACG
>NZ_PSUG01000027.1:0-50890 GCF_002931755.1 Rathayibacter sp. AY2B3
CGGGCGGCGCGTCTCGGCCTGGTTCGCCTCGGCCCGGTTCGTCCCGGCCGGTCCCGTCCCGGCCGGTCTCGTCCCGACCGGTCTCGTCACGGCCGGTCTCGTCTCGGCCGATCTCGTCCCGACCGGTCACGTCCCGACCGGTCCGGTCACGGCCGGTCCCGTCCCAGCCGGTCTCGTCCCAGCCGCTCGCCGTCGCGCGGCCGACCCGATCCTGTGCCACTGCGGGTCCGGCAGGCGCCGCCAGTCCGGCGACCGCGGCGTCGAGCGCCCCATCCCGCTCGCGGAGCCGCGCGCGCAGCAGCGCCAGCTCCTCGAGGGCCGCAGGGTCCGCCTCTGCACTGAACGCCCGGCGCTCCAACTCGACCCACCGCCTCCGCTCCTCCGGCGACGCCCCGTCGCGGCGCCGCTCCAGGGCGGCCCGGCCGCGACCGCGACCGCCCAGGGCCGCGTCGAGCGCCGCCTCCGCCGCGGGACCGAGCTCGTCGATCAGCCGCGCCGCGCGCGCGGACGTGACCGTGGTGCCGACGGACGCCGGCACGTCAGCCCCGGTCGCGGACGGCGCGCGCCAGCGACTCGAGGCGCTCCCGGTACTCCGGCCACCACTCCTCGGGCACCGGCGGGAGGTTGTCACCGGGCGTCCGGAGCCCGACCCGCCCGTCGATCAGCTCGCGGACGATGTCGGCGTGACCCGCGTGCCGGTGCGTCTCCGCGGTGATGTGGACGAGGATCCGGTGCAGCGTCACGTCGCGGCCCGTCCACCAGGGGACCTGCCCGGGAGCGTCGAGCGGGAGGCCCGCGACCGTCGCGTCGGAGTGGGCCCACACGCGGCGGTACAGCGCGACGACATCGGCCAGCGACTCGTCGGCCGTCGCCCACATGTCCGCGTTCGGCTCCGACTCGTCCTCCATCCAGGGCATCGGCTCGGGGAACGGCCGGCCGAACACGGCGCCGAGGTAGCCCGCCTCGGTGCCCGCCACGTGCTTCACCAGGCCCAGCAGGTTCGTGCCCGTCGCGACGAGCGGCCGCCGCACGTCGTACTCGTCGAGCCCGTCGAGCTTCTGCAGCAGGGCGTCGCGCCCCTCCTGCAGGTAGCGGAGGAGGGTCTGCTTCGCGTCGTCGCTCATCCCCCCAGCCTGCCGCGCCCGACGGAGCCGCGCCAGAGCAGTACCCCGACCGCGCCCGCGCCCTGCCGACGCCGTGACATGTTCACCATGCAGGACGGATCTCCTCGCGAGCACCAGGATCCGCGGATCCACGGGCGGCTGGAGCGATCGGTCCTGAGTTCTGAACACGATCAGGCCCTCCGATCCACTGGCCGCCTGAGCGATCCGTCCTGAGTCCTCAACGGACTCGAGCGTGAACGGCCGCTGCCGCCCGCCGAACCCGTCGTTGGAGTGATGCGAACCCCCGCTCGGGACGCGCCGGGGCCGCGCCGTGTTCACAACGGAGGAAGGATCTCCCCGCGGGCACCGGGATCCGCGGATCCACGGCCCGCCGAAGCAATTCTTCCTCCGTGACGAACGGGATCAGGCCGGAACGCCCGCTCCGCACGCTGAGCCCGTCGCTCGGAGCAGGGCCGGGACTGCGCCCAGGAGTGGTCGACGTCGGGCCGGGGCCCTGGCCCGGGGGTGGGGCCCGGGCCGTGACGAGGCGGAGACGAGGCCGGGCCGTGTTCACACTGGAGGAGGAATCGCCCCGCGGGCACCCGGATCCACGGGTCAGCGGAGCGGTCGCCCTGAGTCCTGAACGGGATGAGCCGGAACGCCCGCTCCCGCCCGCCGAACCCGTCGCCGGAGCGATTCCGGAACCGCGCTCGAACCGCGCCCGGGACGGGCCGGGCCGGGCCGGGCCGGGCCGGGCCGGGCCGCACCGGGACGGGCCGGAGCCCCGACCTGTTCACAACGGAGGAAGGATCGCCCCGCGGGCTCCGGGATCCGCGGATCCACGGGACGCCGAAGCGATCCTTCCTCCGTTGTGAACGGGGTCAGGCCGGGACGCCCGCTCCCGCCCGCTGGACCCGGGTGCCGACGAGGCGCTGCGAGGAGGCGTCGACGGCGGCGGCCGGGCCGACCAGCTCGAGCGCCGCCTCCGTCTCGCGCGTCGCGCAGTCCGGGCCCACCCACAGCTCGATGCGGCCGGGCTCCACGATCCGAACGCCCTCGCGGCCGGTGAAGGCCAGGCGCGCGGCCGGGACCTCGAAGCGGACCTCCGCCTGCTCGCCGGGCTCGAGCGCGATCCGCGCGTAGCCGAGCAGCTGCGCCACCGGCCGGGTCACGCTGGCGAACACGTCGCGGGCGTACAGCTGCACCAGGTCGGTGCCCGCCCGCTCGCCCGTGTTGCGCACGCGCACGGTCACGGTGAAGGAGCCGTCCGTCGGGGCGGACTCCTCGACCGCCAGCTCCGTCCGGGCGAAGGCCGTGTACGAGAGGCCGTGGCCGAACGGCCGCACCGGCGTGCTGTCGGCGGAGGTCACGTCCGACGGCCCGCCGAGGATCGGGTGCAGGTACGAGAACGGCTGCGCCCCGGCGGAGCGCGGCAGCGAGACCGGCAGGTGGCCGGAGGGGTCGACCCGGCCCGAGACGACGCCCGCGATCGCGCCGGCGCCCTCCTCCCCCGGGAAGAAGGCCTGCAGCACCGCGGCGGGAGCCGCCGGTCCGTCGAGCGCCCAGCCCACGGCGTAGGGGCGGCCGGTCAGCAGCACGAGCACGACCGGGGTCCCGGTCGCCACGACGGCCTCGACCAGCTCGCGCTGGCGCCCGGGGAGCTCGAGGCTCTCGACGTCGTTGCCCTCGCCGACCGTGCCGCGGCCGAACAGGCCCGCCCGGTCGCCGACGACCACGATCGCCACGTCGGAGTCGGCGGCCGCCCGGACCGCCTCGGCGATCCCGGAGGCGTCGTCGCCCTCGACCGAGCAGCCCTCGGCGAGCAGCAGCTCGGCCGGGCCGAACTCGGCCGCCAGCGCGTCCGCGACGGTCGGGATCTCGAACCCGAGCGGCACGCCCGGGTGGTGCGCCAGCACGTGGTTGGCGAAGGAGTAGCAGCCCATCAGGGCGGGCGCGCTGTCGGCGTTGGGGCCGATCAGGGCGAGGCGGCGCTGCGGGGCGAGCGGCAGGACGCCGTCGTTGGCGAGCAGCACCACCGACTCCTCGGCCAGTCGGCGGGCGATGTCGCGGTGGGCCGGCGAGTCGAGGTCGATCGACTCGGGGGCGTCGTCGAAGCGCGCGTCGAGCAGGCCGAGCCGCTCCTTCTGCGCGAGCACCCGCAGCACGGCCCGGTCGACGAGCGCCTCGTCGGCCTCTCCGGCCCGGATGCGCGCGGCCAGCGGAGCGAGGAACGCGTCACCGGTGGGCAGCTCCACGTCGATCCCCGCGGCGAGCGCCAGCTCGGCCGCCTCGCCCAGGTCGGCGGCGACCGCGTGCATGAGGTGGAGGAACGCGACCGCGAAGTAGTCGGCGACGACCACGCCGTCGAAGCCCCAGCGCTCGCGCAGCACGCCCGTGAGGTAGGCGGGCGTCGCTCCGACCGGGTCCCCGTCGATCTCGGCGTAGGAGTTCATCACCGAGCGGGCGCCCCCGTCGCGGATCGCCATCTCGAACGGCGGCAGCAGCACGTCCGCGATCTCACGCGGTCCGGCGTGCACCGGCGCGTGGTTGCGGCCGCCGCGGGAGGCGGAGTAGCCGATGAAGTGCTTCAGCGTCGCGTCGACGCCGGTGGACTGCAGGCCCTGCACGTACGCGGTGCCGATCGTGCCGACGACGTACGGGTCCTCGGCGATGCACTCGTCGACCCGGCCCCAGCGGGGGTCGCGGATCACGTCGAGCACGGGCGCCAGGCCCTGGTGGATCCCGAGCTCGCGCATCGAGCCGCCGATCACGGCGCCGAGCTCGGCCACGAGCTCGGGGTCGAAGGAGGCGCCCCAGGCGAGCGGAGTCGGGAACGTCGCGGCCTGCCAGGCGGCGAGCCCGGTCAGGCACTCCTCGTGGACGATCGCCGGGATGCCCAGCCGCGTCTCCTCGACGAGGCGGCGCTGCTCCGCCCACAGCCATCGGGCGCGCTCGAGCGGATCGACGGGGCGCGTGCCGTAGACGCGGGTCAGCTGGCCGATCCCCTCGCGGGTCGCCTCGGCGTATCCGGTCGAGGTGGCCATCTCCCCGGCGAGCGGGGCGACGACCTCGCCGCCCTGGTCGACCCAGTAGCCGACCAGCTGGGAGAGCTTCTCCTCCAGCGTCATCCGGCCCAGAAGCTCGGTGGTGCGGGCGGACGGGGCCTGGGGCTCCTCTGGTGCGTGCGGTGCGGTCACGGTGCGACCCTCTCTGCGGGTGGGGTGACGGGTGCGGACGGGACGGGGGACGCGGCGGATGGGCGGAGCGATCCGCTCATCCCTTCACCGCCCCCGTCAGCCCGCCGACGATGCGGCGCTCGAAGACGCTGAAGAAGATCAGCGCCGGGATCATCGACAGCGACACGAAGGCGAGCACCTTCGCCGTGTCGACCGAGTACTGCGACGAGAACGCCTGCACTCCGAGCGGGAGCGTGAAGGTGGACTCGTTGTTGAGGATGAACAGGGGCAGCAGATAGCTGTTCCAGCTCGCGATGAACGCGAGGATCCCCGTGGTGATCACGCCGGGCATCGCCAGGCGCACGACCATCCGGAAGAAGAAGCCGATCCGGCTGCAGCCGTCGATGAAGGCCGCCTCCTGGATCTCGTCCGGGATCGCGCGGAGGAACGGCACCAGGATGATGATCGTGGTCGGCAGGCCGAACGCGATCTGCGGCAGCACCACTCCGGCGAGCGAGTTCATCAGGCCGAGGCTCTTGATCACCAGGTAGAGAGGAGTGATCGCCACCGTCATCGGGAACATCAGGCCGGCAGCGAAGAGCGCGTAGAACACGCCCCGGCCGGTGAAGTCGTACCGGGCCAGGACGTAGCTCGCCATCAGGCCGAGCACGACCACGCCGAGCGTCGTCGCGAGGCCGGCGATGGTGGAGTTGCCGACCTCCTGCCAGAAGACGCCGCCGGTGATCACGTCGAGGTAGTTCTGCACGTTCCAGGGCGAGGGCAGGCCGGCCGGGTCGGTGGTGATCTGCGCGTTCGTGCGGAAGCCGCCGAGGATGATGTACGCCACCGGGGCGAGCATCAGCGCGATCACGACGATCGCCACGACGTAGGCGATCGTGGTGCCGCGGCCCAGGGGCTGCCGGCGCCGCTTCACCGCGAGAGGCCGAGGGGTCTCCGGAGTGATCGGCGGGGCCGTCATCGTCGTGCCGGTCATCGCTTGTCTCCCGTCAGTGCGCCCGCCGTGTCGCGCCGGAGCACGAAGCGCTGGTAGATCAGCGCCACCACGAGCGAGATCAGGAACAGGACCACCGCGACGGCGTTCCCGTACCCGTAGTTGCCGGCGTTGCGGCCGTTGGTGACCAGGTAGATCGCCATGGTCGAGGTGCCCGCGGTCGAGGACACGTACTGGCCCCAGATGATGTAGACGAGGTCGAACAGCTGCAGTGCGCCGATGATCGACAGGAACGCCCAGATCCGCAGGGTCGGCGCGAGCAGGGGCAGGGTGATCCGCCGCTGCACCTGCCAGTAGGAGGCGCCGTCGATGGCCGCGGCCTCGGACAGCTCCTCGGGGATGCCCTGCAGACCCGCGAGGAAGAGGATCACGGCGAAGCCGATGTACTTCCACGTGATGATCAGCATCAGCGTCCAGATCGCGATCGCCGGATCCGAGAGCCAGTCCTGCTTCAGCGCGCCGAGGCCGACCTTCTCGAGCAGGCCGTTGACCGCGCCGCTGGTCTGGAGCATCAGGCTCCATCCCGTGCCGACGACGACCTCCGAGATCACGTACGGCACGAAGATCAGGACGCGGATGATCGACTGCCCGCGCAGCTTGCGGTTCAGCAGCAGCGCCAGGAGGATCGCGACCGGCCCCTGGAGCACGAGCGAGAGCACCACGATGATGCCGTTGTGCGCGAGGGCGTCGTGGAAGGTGGGGTCCTGCAGGATCGTCAGGTAGTTTCGGAAGCCGACGAAGTCCGTCGGCACTCCGTAGCCCTGCCAGCTGAAGAAGCCGTAGTAGGCCGCCATCACGACCGGGAAGATCACGAAGGCGAGGAAGACGATCAGCGCCGGGCCGACCAGGAGCGCGATCTCGAAGCGCCCCGCCCAGCCCACGCTGCGGCGGCGCCGGCGCACCGGAGGCGTCGAGGGGACGCCTCCGGTGCGCGCGGTCCCGCGGGGCTCATCCACTCCGAGGAGCGGGCTCTCGCGGAGTGCCATGGTGGCTAGGCCTTCGCCGCGGCGGCGTTGACGGCCTCGACCAGCTGCTCGGGGTCGCTCTTGCCGGCCAGCAGGTCGACGACTCCGACGTTCAGCGCGTTGCCGACGTTGAGGCCGTAGACGGTGTCGAGCCACTGCGAGACGTACGGGGCCGAGTTGTAGGCCTCGAGGATCTGCTGCAGGTACGGCTCGGTGACCGCCTCCTGCGCCACGGTGTTCACCGGGGGCGCGTTGAAGGCCGCGTAGTACTCCTTCTGCACGTCGGAGGTGGCCAGGTAGTTGAGGAAGTCGACGCACTCGTCGGGAGCACCCGCGGAGCAGGAGTAGCCGTCGACGCCGCCCATGATCGCGCCGGCCTCGCCGTCGCCGCCGTCGATCTCGGGGAAGGGGAACCAGCCCAGGTCGGGCAGCGGCTTCTCGTCGGGGGTGAGGGAGGCGATCACGCCCGGGTCCCATGCGCCCATGAGCTCCATCGACGCCTGGTGGTTGGCGAGGAGTCCGGCCGAGCTGCCCGCGCCCTGCTGGGCGGCGGTGGTGAGGAAGCCCTCGTTGAACGGCTCGGTCGCCGCGAAGTCCTGCAGGTCCTCGCCCGCGCGGACCCAGCAGTCGTCCGAGAAGTCCTTGGTGTCGGCCGCCTCGGCCATGGTGTCGGCGCTGCACTCGCGCAGCGCGAAGAAGTAGTACCAGTGCGCGGCGGGCCAGGCGTCCTTCGCGCCGAGCGCGACGGCCTGGGCTCCGCTGCCGTTGATCTTCGTGATCGCGGAGTCGAGCTCGTCGATCGTCTTCGGGGTCTCGGTGACTCCGGCGGCGGTGAACACGTCCTGGCTGTAGAAGAGGCCGCCCGGGAGGACCGCGACCGGCATCGCCCAGACCTTGTCGTCGAGCGTGTTCGCCGAGAACGAGCCCTCGGGGATCTCGCTCCGCGCCTGGTCGGAGATGCCTCCGGTGAGGTCCTTGAGCTGTCCGCCCGCGACCATGGCGGCGAGCTTGCCGCCTCCGCGCTGGAGGAAGACGTCGGGGGCGTCGCCCGAGTTGAGCGCCGTCTGGAGCTTGCCGTCGAGGTCCTCGTTCTGGATGGCCTGCGACTCGATGGTCACTCCGGGGTTCGCGGCCTCGAAGTCCGCGATCGTCTTGTCCCAGAACTCCTGGCCAGGGCCCGTGGTCGAGTTCTGCCAGAGGGTCATCGCGACGGTGCCGTCGCTCGATCCCGAATCCTGGGCCGAGCAGCCGGTGAGGGCCGCGACCGTGCCGAGCAGGGCTGCTGTCGCCACTGCGATCTTCCTGAACTTCATCGTCCAACCGTTCTCTTCATCGAGGGCGCCGCCTGGTGCACCGGCGCCGTGGGGGTTCCCGCCTTCGCGGGTGGAGTCAGTGTCCGCAGTGGTTGCGAAAGTGGTCAAACGTTTTCGAAATGGGTTTCGAAGCACGGGTTACAGTCGGCCACATGACCACCCGACCGACCATCCACGACGTCGCCGCTGCCGCCGGCGTCTCGGTGGCGACGGTGTCGAAGGCCGTGAACGGCCGCTACGGCATCGCTCCCTCCACCGCCACCCGCGTCCTCGAGGTCGTGCGCGAGCTCGGCTACGAGTCGAGCCTCGTCGCGAGCAGCATGCGCTCCCGGCGCACAGGCGTGATCGGCGTGCTCGTCGCCGGGTTCGAGCCGTTCAGCGCCGAGATCCTGAAGGGCGTGGGGTCGGTGCTGGCGGAGTCGCGGTTCGACCTGCTCGCCTACTCCGGCTCCCACGAGGGCGAGCAGGAGGGCTGGGAGCGGCGCTCGCTGAGCCGGCTCAGCGGCACCCTCATCGACGGCGCGATCATGGTGACGCCGAGCGTGGTGAGCGCCCCCTCCGACATCCCGCTCGTCGCCGTCGACCCGCACACCGGTCGCGCCGACCTGCCGACCGTCGAGTCCGACAACTTCGGCGGCGCCCTGCTCGCCGTCCGCCACCTCGTCGCCCTCGGGCACCGCCGCATCGGCTTCGTCGCGGGCCGCGGCGACCTGCGCTCGGCGCGGCTGCGCGAGGCCGGCTACCGGGCGGCGCTGGCGGAGGCGGGCATCGCCTTCGACGAGCGGCTGCTGCGCGTGGGCAACTACCACCGCGACACCGCTCGGCGGCCCGCCTCCTCGCTCCTGTCGCTGCCCGACCGGCCGACCGCGGTCTTCGCTGCGAACGACGTCTCGGCGCTCGCGATCATCGAGACCGCCGCGCACCTGGGCCTCGCCGTGCCCCACGACCTGTCGGTGATCGGCTTCGACGACGTGCCCGAGGCCGCGCGCTTCGACCCGCCGCTGACGACGATCCGCCAGCCGATGCAGACCCTCGGTGCGACCGCGGCCGAGATGCTGATCGCCCTGATGGCCGGGCGCGAGCCGCGCTCGCTGCACGTGCAGCTGCCGACCCAGCTCGTCCGCCGGGCGACGACGGGGCCGCCCGCATGAGCGACGACGGGACCGCCGGCAGGGGCGACGACCTCGAGGACGACGGCCCGGCCGCCGTGCACGCCGCCCTCTTCGACGCGCTGGAGCTGGTGGACCTGCCCGCGCTCGAGGCGCTGCTCGACGAGCGCTTCGTGATCGAGCACCCCACCGGCCTCGTGCAGTCCCGGGAGGAGTGGCTCGCCGACATCGACGAGGCGCGCAAGGAGTACCACGAGATCGACCACGTCGAGAGCGCCCTCTCGGGCGGCGCCGCGCACCCGGTGCTCACCTCCCGCACGATCACGGAGGCGACCATCGGCCGCCTGCACGCGACCTGGCGCCTCCAGCTGACGAGCCGCCTCGTCCGCCGCGACGAGGGGTGGGTGATCACGCGAACGGTGGTGACGAGCTGGTGAGGTGGGCGGACCGGCGCGCTCCCGGCAGGCGGCAGGCGGAGCGGGCAGGATCGACACCGTGCTCCTCCAGGTCGTGACCCGCTCCCCCCGCCCGGCCGCCGAGATGTTCGACCGGGCGCGCGACATCGACCTGCACACGCGCTCGCAGTCCGGCGCCCGCGAGCGCGCGGTGTCCGGGACGACCACCGGGCTGATCGGGCTCGGCGAGCACGTGACCTGGAGCGCCCGGCACTTCGGCGTCCCGCTCCGGCTGACCAGCACCGTCACCGCGCTCGACGCCCCGCACTCCTTCGTCGACGAGCAGACCCGCGGGCCCTTCGCCGCGTTCCGCCACGAGCACCGCTTCGAGCCCGACGGCTCCGGCTCCGGCTCCGTGATGATCGACCGGCTGACCTACTCCGCCCCGCTCGGTGTCCTCGGGAGGATCGCGGAGCGGCTGGTGCTCGACCGGCACCTGCGGCGGCTGCTGGAAGCGCGCGGCGCGTTCCTCGCCGAAGGCGACCGGTGAGCGTCGTGATCCGGACCCGGCTGACGCTCGTCGCCGGGCGCGGAGCGCAGACGGGGCCGAGCGGCGCCCACTAGCGGTTCCGCGCACGTGACCGTGACGCGGCGTCGACCCGTACCGTCGCTTCCCTCGCCGCCGGAGTCCCCGGCGACGGGGAGACGGAGCGCGCTGTGGAGCAGGAGTGGACCCTGCACGAGGTGGCGCGACTGGCCTGCTGCTGCCCGACCTCGGCCTCGGGCTGCCCGAGATCGGGCGCATCCTGCGGCGCGACACGGAGCCGGTGCTCGCTCTCGAGCGGCACCTCGACGTGCTCCAGGAGGAGCGCCGGCGGATCGACCGCCGCATCCGGGCGGTCGCCGGGACCGGGTCGACGGCGACACCATCGCGCTGCCGTTCGTCTGGGGAGAGGCGGTGCCGACGAGCGTCCTGGGACTCCGGCACGAAGGCCTCGCGAACATCCTGCGCGCCTCCTTCGACGAGCTGTGGCGGCGGGCGGAGCCGGTGGGAGCGGACCAGCAGCCGTGGTCGGCGCTCCTCCGCCTGATGCAGCAGGGCAACACCCTCGAGGGCGCGTCGCACCGCCTCGGCCTGAACCCCCGGACCGGACGACGCCGGGTCGCCGCCACGATGGAGCACTACGGAGCACCGACGCTCTTCGCGCTCGGGTCCGCCTGGACCGCGGCGGGCGGCGGTGGTGGCGCATCGGAGGGTGAGAGCACCCGCGTGCGCCGGCCGACCGCGTGCCAGGATCGCTCCATGGGGATGAGCGGAACACGGTTCGCGGTCACGGTCACGGTCACGGCGCTGGCGGGCGGGCTGCTGCTCTCCGGTTGCACCGCTGCGGAGCCGACCGCAGGGCCGTCGGCTGCGGCGGACGGCGTTCCGCCCACGTCCTCCGTAGCACCACCCTCCGCGGCGTCGCCGCTCAGCGCCTTCGAGCAGCAGCTCCCCCTCTCGGGAGACTTCGTCAGCCAGCAGACCGCGACGACCGGCTCGGTGCGGATCGAGCGCCGGGCGGACGGATCGACGTGGGCGGTCCTCACCGGCTTCTCGACCGGCGACGCCTCCGACCTCCGGCTGTCCCTCAAGGAGGGTGCGCTCGACCAGGACGCCTCCGGCAACTGGGTCGACACCGCCGGCTACTCCTTCGACATCGCCGCGCTGGACCCGGACCTGCCCGATCAGGAGATCCCGATCCCGGGGGCCGCGACGATGCCGGAGATCCGCACGCTCACCGCGATGGACTACCAGGGCCCCGACTACCCGTCGCTCGGCTCCGTCGCACTCGCGCCGGCCGCGTGAGGGTGAGCTCCTCCGCGGGTCGAGGGCTCCGCCCGGAGACGGGATGATCGCCTCATGGGACGCATCCGCTTCAGCAGTCCGGGCTGGGACGAGGACACCGACCGAGGCCTGGCACCCGATCCCGACCGGGCACGGTACTCCCGGGACGACGGGGCGAGGTTCACCGCGATCACGCTCACCTGCCTGTCCGTCCTCCCGTCCCTCGTCCTGACGGCCGCGTTCTTCCTCGTGCGGCTCCCTCCGCTGGACCGCGACGACCAGCCCGACTGGACGGCGCCGAGCGCAGGCGTCCTGGCTCCGTGGCTGCTGCTGTTCCTGCTCCCGCCGCTGGTCACAGGGCTGCTCACCCGACTGGTCGGCGGGCGCGACTCCGACCACGGGTTCCGGCACTCCGCCGCGATCTGCCTCCTGGTGACGGCCCCGTTCCTCGGGCTCTCGGCCCTGTCGCTCCTCGGCTAGACGCCGCCTACGCCTGCAGGACCACCGCGCCGTAGTGCGTGCCCGCGCCCGTGCCGACCAGCAGCACCGACTCCCCCGGCTGCACGCGCGAGCGGTGCAGGGCCAGGGGGATCGCGCTGCCGATCGTGTTGCCGACCTCGCCGAGCGTGACCGTCATCCGGTCGCGGCCCCAGAGGCGTGCCATGCCCTCGAGCCCGGCCGCGCTGGTCTGGTGCGGGACCACCCGGTCGATGCCGGGGAGCCCGGTCGAGAGGCCGGGGCGCACCTCCTCGAGGAACGCCGGGAAGTGCCTCAGCGCGTCGACGAGCAGCGCCTTGCCCTGCATGTCGAAGCGGAAGTCGGCGAGCCGGTCGGGCGCCTCGTCGATGCGGATGCGCGAGCCGAAGCCGCGCAGTTCCGCGTGGCGCACGCCGCTCGGGCGGGTGCGGAAGTGCGTGGTGACCAGGCCCTGGCCCGGAGTCTCGGCGCGGCCGATCACGACGGCGGCGGCCGCATCGCCGAAGAGCAGGGCGCTCTCGGGCTGGCCCGGGTCGATGCCGCGGCTGCCGCAGTCGGTCGAGACGATGAGGACCGTGTCGGCGCGGTGGGTGGCGAGGAGGAAGCCCGCCTCCTGCAGAGCGAAGAGGAACGACAGGCAGGTGGCGCCGACGCTGTACGCCGAGACGTCGTCGAGGCCGAGGCCCGCGGCGAGAAGCGCGCCTCCGTCCGGGATCGCCTGCAGCTGAGTCCCCGAGGCGTTGAGCACCACGTCGACCGTGTCGAGACCGGCCGCCGCGAGCGCCCGGCGGGCGGCGAGCAGGCCGAGCTCGAGCGGGTCCTCGTCGTCGGCCACCCAGTGACGGGTGCGCACGCCGGAGCGGCGCTCGGCCTCGTCGGCGGGCAGGCCGCAGAGCGCGGCGACCTCGGCGGTCGTGACGATCCGCTCGGGCAGCGCTTCGCCCGTGCCGAGGACGCGGAGCGGGAGGAGGTCGGGCACGCGGGCCCCTTCCTGCCCCGGGACGTGCGGAGCGAATCCCTGTATAGCGCGCCTCTGCACCTCCGCGCGCACTGTTCGGCGCGGTTTGACGGCACGGGCGCCCGCCGACACCATGGTCCCGGAGCGGGGGACGGATGGACGCGCACGGATTCTGGGTGGTCGTGCCCTTCCTCGACGAGGAGAAGCTGCTCGGCGGCGCCCTCGACGCGCTCGCCCGCCAGACCGATCCGGACTTCACCCTCCTGCTCGTCGACAACGGCAGCACCGACGGCTCGCGCGCCGTGATCGAGGAGTTCCGCCGCCGACGCCCGGAGCGGCAGGTCGCCGTGATCGACGAGGCGCAGAAGGGCACGGGAGCCGCCTCCGACACCGGCTTCCGCCATGCGATCGCTGAGGGCGCGTCGGCCGTCGCCCGCACCGACGCCGACTGCCTGCCGAGCGCCGACTGGGTGGCGCGCCTCAAGGCCGACCTCCGCGGCGGCGCCCGCTTCGTCGGCGGCCGCCTGTCCCCGCGGCGGGACGAGGCCGTCTACCGCTGGTACGACGGCGTGCTCGGCACCGCGCTGATCCGCCTGATGGAGCACGCGCCGGCCGTCTTCTACCGCCGCCCCGGCCAGCGGTACCGGATGTTCATGGCCGCCGGCTGCAACCTCGCGATCGACGCCGCTCTGTACCTCCAGGTCGACGGCTTCCCGCGCTCGAGCATCGACGACACCGACGAGGATCTGGAGCTGCACCTCAAGGTCTGCCAGGTGATCGGGCGGAGCGAGGCGCTGCTCGACAGGCACGCGGTCGTGCTCATGTCGATCCGGAAGGGCAAGGCCCTCGGCTACCTCGGGATCCTGCTCTGGTACTGGGGCCGCAAGCGCGGACTGGAGGTCGTCGATGTCCGCTGAGCGACGCGTCCTGATCACCGGGGCGACGGGCTTCCTCGGCGGGTACGCGGTGCGCGAGTTCCTGGCGGCGGGCGACGACGTGCTCGCCACAGGACGCGACCCGGGGGCGCTGGCGCGGCTGGAGGAGGAGGGCGCGTCGGTCCTCCGCGCGGACCTCGCCGAGCTGGGAGCGATGACCGTCGAGGCCGACGTCCTCGTGCACGCCGCCGCCCTCTCGAGCCCGTGGGGCACGTGGAGCGAGTTCGAGCGCGCGAACGTGGCGGGCACGGAGTCGATGATCGCCCTCGCGGAGCGCTGCGGCATCCGCCGCTTCGTCTTCGTCTCGTCGCCGAGCATCTACTCCGCCCGCCGCCACCAGTACCTGGTGCGGGAGGAGGAGGTCGACACCGGCAGCCGGATGAGTCTCTACATCCGCAGCAAGATCGAGGCCGAGCGGCTGCTGCAGGAGGCGCACCGCGCCGGCCGGATCCCCGAGCTCGTGATCCTGCGCCCGCGCGGCCTGATCGGCGTCGGCGACCCCAGCCTCCTCCCCCGCTTCGTCGCCGCCAGCCGCCGCCGCGGCATCCCCCTCTTCGACGGCGGCCGGAACCCCGTCGACATCACCTGCGTCGAGAACGCCGCGCACGCGCTGGTCCTCGCGGCCGACGCTCCCGTGGCCGACGGCGGCGTCTACAACATCACCAACGGCGAGCCCGCTCCGCTCGGCGACCTGCTCGAGCGCTTCTTCGCCGCGATGGGCGAGGAGCCGCGCTTCATCCGGGTGGACCTGCGCGTGCTGACCGGGCTCGCCGAGATCCTGGAGCGGGTCTACCGGCTGCTGCCCGGCCGCGAGCCGCCGTTCACCCGCTACACCGTGGCGACCCTCGCGTACGCGCAGACCCTCGACATCTCGCGGGCGCGGGCCGAGCTCGGCTACGAGCCGACCGTGCCGCTGGCCGAGGGGATCCGCCGGGTCGGCGAGCACCTGAGGGGGACGCGTGGCTGAGTCGTCGCTGCAGGTGATGGCGTGCGGGAGCACCGTCTTCCCGCTGTCCCGCGTGTTCCGGGGGAAGGGGCTCCCCCGCCGCGTCTTCCCCTCGAACGTCTTCCTCTACACGCACCCGAGCGGCCGACGGGTGCTCGTGGACACGGGCTACCCCCCGACGTTCCGCGGGACGGGCCTCGTCGGACGGCTGTACGAGCGCATCCTGCCCGCGACGGTGGCGGACGGCGAGACCGTCGACCAGCGGCTGCTCGCCCTCGGACTGACCCCGGCCGACGTGGAGTTCGTGGTGCTGACCCACCTGCACCCGGACCACGTGGGCGGGGTGCGCTGGTTCCCCGACGCGACCTTCGTGCTGTCGTCGGGCCAGATCGCCTCCGTGCGGCGGAACCGGGTGCGGGAGGGGATCTTCCGCGCGCTGCTGCCGCCGTGGTTCGCGGCCGGGATCGTGGCGGACGAGCAGCCCGTGACGACGATCGCGGGGGTGAGCGGCTTCGACCTGTTCGGCGACGGATCGCTGCTCGTGGTGCCCCTGCCGGGGCACGCGCGCGGGCACCTGGGGGTGCTCGTCGAGGGTCGCGTGCTGGTGGCCGGCGACGCGGCGTGGGGACGGGAGTTCCTGGGCTGGTCCTCGCGCCTGCGCCGGCTGCCGCGGTTCATCAGCGACGACGCGCGGGCGCACGAGCGGACGTCGGAGCTGCTCGAGCGGGTGGAGGCGTCGGGGGTGCGGCTGTGCTTCTCGCACGACGCGTATCCGGAGGGGGATGCGGGGGTGCGGGAGGCCTGGCCGGAACGCTGACGCCGACGCCGCGCCCGGCCGACCAGCGCGAGGTCGTCGATCCGATCCGAGGAGTGACGCGGCCGCGAGCCCACTCCGCGGGATCTCGAGACCCCGTTGCTCGACCAGGCAGCGGTCCTCAGCGGGGCAGGCGCTCGTAGGGGACGCGGCGGCTCAGCCAGGCGAGCAGCCCGGCGGCGAGCGCCGCGACCGCCGCCGGGACGAGCAGCAGCCAGAGGGCCGAGGTCACGGCGACGAGGACGAGCGCCGCCGCGGCGACGCCGGCGCCGATCGCGAAGTTCCAGCGCACGTCCGTGGCCACTCCGCCCTCCGGACGCGCCCACAGCACGACCAGGGCCGTCGCCATCGGCCCGAGGAGCAGCCCCAGCACGAACCAGCGCCAGCGCGAGCGGCCCTTCTGCTCGGCGAGACCGGCGGTGACGATCGCGAGTCCGAACCAGATCCAGCCGGAGTCCTGGGTGAGTGTCATGCACGGAGCCTAGGGCGCGAGCGGGATCACCCGGCGAGGTCACCGGTCGGGCACGGCGGCCTGTCGCACGCGTCTGCCGCTCAGCGGTCCCCGGCACGCCTGCCGACCTCCTCCCCTACCCGGGCACCACGAGGGCGACCCCGACGACGACGCCCAGCACGAGAGCCACCGAGCCGGATCCGATCAGGAGGGCGAACGTCAGCGGACGGGTCTCGCGGACGCTCATCGTCCCGGGGATCAGCTCGTTGATCTCGGCGGGGCTCAACGTCTTCTCGGCGGCGGGCGGCGCCTCGATCTGCCGCCGGCGAGCGGCTCCGGCCAGCAGGCGCGCCCACACGCTCCGGCCACCGGCGCGCACTCCACGAGCCGCCGGCACGAGCGGCGTCTCCACGGCTGCGACGACGGCCCGCAGATCCTCGATCTCCCAGTCCGCCCCGCGGAGCCGCAGCGACCGGGTACCGTCCGACAGGAACAGGACGAGCGAGGGAGGCAGGTGGATCCCCTCGCTGTTCGGGCCGGCAGGCACCCACGCGAGCAGCGCCCTCACCGACGGGTCGGCGCGCTCGAAGGTCACGACCCTGCCTCGAGCGTCCGTGCACTCGATCGCCCGGTCCGAGATCCGGAGGGACGCAGTGGCGAGGAACCGCCGGTTGCGGAGCCCCAGGACTCCGATGATCACCAGAGCCACCGCGGTGGCGAAGCCGAACAGCCCGAGGTAGACGGCCAGCGCCGCACCGCGGTCGTCGGCGACCACGACTCCCCAGACGCTCCCCGCCAGCAGGACCAGCGCGGGAAGGACAGCGACCGGTCGCAGACGCCTCGACTCGTTCTTCTGCCGGGCCCTCGAGGGCCGGAACTCGCGCACCGGCTCCGAGCGGTCCGCCCGTCGCCGCTCCATCAGGTGGACGCGACGGCCGGGGAGCCGGCGCGGTCGCGGTTCCGGAGACGGTCGTCGAGGCTGCGGCGCATGGCGTCAGGGTAGCGTCGGCGCTCCGTCGGGCCCGCTCTCGGTATCGGGGCATTCCTGTGCTTCCTGCGTCGAGCGCGCCGTTCGCGCCGCGGCGACCGCCGAAGGCGAGCACCGGCGCACCTCAGCGCTCCTGCTGAGCCCCGACGACGCCGATAGCCTTCGCTGGTGACCTCCTCCTCCCTCTCCCACCCGGCGAGCCGCTGGGCACTGGACCACATGCCCCTCACCGCGCAGGCGGTCCAGGAGCTCGCTCCGGTGCTCTCCGGGAAGAAGCTGGCGATCTGCCTCCACGTCGAGCCCAAGACCGCCGCTCTCGTCTCGCTCCTGGTCGAGGCCGGGATGGACATCGCTCTGACGGGCTCTCCCGGAACCACGAAGGACGACGTCGCCGACGACCTCCGCGCTCTCGGCGTGCGCGTCCACACGAAGCAGAGCGACGGCGAGGCGGAGCACCTCCGCAACATCGAGAAGGTGCTCGAGCACGACCCCGACCTCACCCTCGACAACGGCGCCGACCTGACCCTCCGGCTCCTCGACTCCGGCGTCCCGGACCACTACCTCGGCGGCACCGAGGAGACCACCACCGGCGGCATCCGCCTGCGGGAGAGCAGCGCGACCCTCCCCCGGCCCGTCGTCGTCATCAACGACTCCCCCCTCAAGCTGATCGTCGAGAACGAGTACGGCGTCGGCCAGAGCGTCGTCCAGGGCTTCATGAACGCCACGAACCTCATGATCCCCGGCACGCGCGCCGCGGTCATCGGCTACGGCCCGTGCGGACGCGGAGTCGCCGACACCCTCGCCCAGCTCGGAGCGCGGGTCTCCGTCGCCGACGTCGACCCGATCCGCTCGCTTCAGGCGATCCTCCGCGGCCACCGCGTCGGACCCGTCGCCGACGTCCTCTCGGACGCGCAGTTCGTCTTCACCGCCACCGGAGCACCCGGCGTCATCGGCGCCGCGGAGATCGACGCGTTCGCCGACGGCGCCGTGATCGCCGGTGTCGGCCACTTCCCGTGGGAGATCGACGAAGACGCCCTCGCGGCCGCCACGGAGTCGACCACCGAGTTCGCCGACGGCCGGCGCCGGCAGGGCATCCGCCTGAAGAACGGCAAGCAGATCATCCGCCTCGAGAACGGCCGGATGATCAACCTCACCGCCGCCGGCGGGAATCCGATCCAGGCGATGGACCTCGGCCTGACCCTGCAGGCCCGGAGCCTCGCCGCGGTCGTCACCGCGGACCTCGACGCCGTCGTGCAGCCCGTCCCGGCCGACGTCGAGCACCGCATCGCGACCGACCTCGTCGCCCTCCTCAGCCGCTGAGAGGCGAGCGGGGGGCTCGGCGGCGATCCGCGGGGCGGCGGCGGTGCACCTCAGAAGACGGCGATCGGATTGACCGGAACGCCGGTGAGCCCGAGCAGGCGCGGTGGGGCCACGCTGAGCAGGAACGACCAGCGGGACAGCTCGGCGCAGACCACGGCGAGCCGCTCGACGTCCGCGCTGTCGATCAGGGGCATGCCCAGCCGGGCGAGCGCGACCCTGTGCATCGGCATCGGCATCTCGGGATCGTGCGGGGGGAAGCTGTCGCCGACGTCCCCCGCGTAGAGCGCCACACCCCGCTCGTGCATCCAGGTCACGGCGTCGACGGTCATGCCGGGGGCCTGCTCCTCCGAGTCCCAGGAGAAGCCCCACCCGCTGCGGACCACGAGCGCGTCGCCGGACTGCAGGGGGACGCCTCCTCGGCGCTCGGCCGCGTCGAGGTCGGCGGCGACGATCGCGTGCGCCGCCGGCAGCCTCCCCTGCGGCGCGAGGTCGAGGAGGACTCCGCGCGTGACGATGCCCTCGGCGAACGAGCTGGTGGATCCGTGCATCACTCCGCCGGCGGTGACGGCTTCGGCGAGAGGCCGGCCCGGGTAGACGACTCCGTCGTCGACGGGCAGGTGCGCGAACGCGTCCAGGTGGGTCATCGCCGGGTGGTGCGGAGTCACGATCAGCACCTCGGACATGCCCATCGGAGGGGTGCCGGTGTAGAGGAGCGCCTGCTGCACCGGGGGCGACGGCGGAGCGGCGGGCGCGAAAGGGCCGCCCAGCATCGACGCGGGAGCCACGGGGAGGGCGAGCGAGACCCAGCGGCCGGTCCTCACCTGCTCCGCGGCACGTCGCCGGGCGGCGTCGTCGATGAGGGTGAGTGTGCCGAGCTCGTCCTCCGCGCCCCATCGGCCTCGGTCGTCGGGGAGCTGCGTGCCGGTCATGGGATGTCCTGTCGGATCGATGCGGTCCGGGGTGTGGTGCACACTCCAGGGAGGGGACTGCAGAAGCAGGTCCCTGCAGGCTACCTCGTGAAGCAGGTTCCTGTTTCTTTGAATTACCCGGGAGGGATGTCGGCGTGGACGACGACGAGGGACTCGAGGCCGTCCTCGGCTGGAACGCGGTCAAGGTCGCGCGGATCATCGGCGCGCGCATCACCGCCGGGCTCGCGGAGCACGACGTGAGCCTGGTGCAGTTCGGCGTCCTCTCCTGCCTCACCGGCGGAGCGCAGCTGACCTCGGCCGAGATCGCCCGCGCGGTCTTCGTCCGCCCGCAGACGATGTCCGAGGTCCTCGACGGCATGGAGCGGCGAGGGCTGATCGAGCGTGTCGGAGTCCGCGGGAAGGGCCGACGCACCCCCGTCCGCACGACCGCTGACGGGGAGCGCGTCCTCACCGCGGCGCGCGCGGTCGCTCTCGCGACCAACGACCTCAGCGACGTCGGCCTGAGCGCCCCCGCCGCCCGGCAGCTGAACGACCTCCTGCTCACCGTCATCCGGAACGCCGAGGCGCCGACGGGAGCCGGGTTCGGGTCCTGAGGAGGTCGAAGCCGGGCTTCGGAGCATCGGCGACGCCGGACCTCGTCCAGACGGTGTTCACAACGCAGGAAGAATCTGCTCCAGGGCCCCGCGATCCGCGCGGAACGGGTGCCGGATCCTCATCCTTCCTGAGTTGTGAACAGGATCAGCCGAGCGGGGCCGACGAAGGACGCCCGCCCGAGCGCCCTCTTCCGGACGTGGCCGGACGCTCCAGGCCGTCGTGCGCTCGGGCGCGCCCGCGGCCGTCGCGGAGCTCGCGGGCCTGGTCGCGCACGCCGTGCGCACCCCGCGCGTCACCGGCGAGGGCGTCGTGTGGGAGCTGAACGCCCCGGAGTCCGATCGCCTCGCCGTGGAGTCGGTCCTCGCCTGGTCCGCGGTGAACGCCCGGTTCCCCGGGCGCCTCCGCGCCTGCGCGAACGACGAGTGCGACCTCTTCCTCCTCGACCGCAGCCGCCCCGGCACCGCCAAGTGGTGCTCGATGGCGACGTGCGGCAACCGGATGAAGGCCCGCGCGCACGCGAGCCGGTCGCGGGAGTGAGGGCGGGAATCCCTCCCGTCTCCCGCGCGATGATCGACGCTACAGCAGGCGCGACGCTCTGCCAGGGTGAGCTCATGACTGCAGCCGAGCCCGCACGCACGGACGTCCGCCCCGCGGGTCCCGCGTGGCTTCCGGATCCCGACCGGCCCGGCTTCGAGCGGTGGTGGGACGGCTCGTCGTGGTCGACCGTCTCGGCGCGCGTCCCCTGGGGCAGTGCGATCTCCCTGCAGCAGGAGTGGACGCGTCTCGTCCGCCCCGCCCAGAACCGCCGAGCCGCCGCGGCGCTCATGCTGACGCGCATCCTGGGCGTCGGCATCGCGCTCCTCCTGCTTCTCCTGTTCCTCGCAGCGGGCGCGACCTGGGCCCGCTGGGGCGCGCTGATGCTCGGAGTCGCCGTCGTGGGAACGGCGATCGCCGGCCTGATCGTCGGGGTGCTGGCCGTGAGGCAGCCCGCCACGCTCGGGGGGCGCGGGGCCGCCTGGTTCGCGGTCAGCGAATGCGGCGCTGTCCTCCTCGCGATCCTCGGGCTCACCGCGATCGTCATCGGCGCGGCGCTCCTCTTCGGCTGACGGCCGGACGCGGCAGCGCTGCGCCGCCCCGCGAAGGACTACTCGGCCACGCGCGGATCCGCTGAGTACGCTCGGGCCATGCAGCGCACGGTGGGCGGAGTCGTCATCGAGGTCGTCCACGCGAGGACCGGTGACGCGACCCGGACGCCCGACGGTCCGATCGAGCTGTGGAGGATCACCCTCTCCCGAGCAGGCATCGGTCACACCGCGACGGTCGCCGTCGCCGGCACGTCGACGGAGCCGGACGAGGACGTGTTCGCCACCGTCCTCGAGGTGGCCGTGGTGGAGTACGTCTCCGCGTCCGAGGACCCGAAGGAGACTCCCGCGTTCCGCCGGTGGAAGCGGGACCACGCGTCCGACCTGCAGCAGCCCGTGGCGGCGCTGCGGGCGGGCGGCTGACTCCCGCCCCGGCGCGCGGCGGAGGCTAGGCGCCTCGCAGCCGGGCCGTCGATGCGGACGCTTCCGCTCGAGCGCGCCGCAGGGCGTCCTCGCGTCCGGCCGCGTCGAGGCGGGCGGGACCGTAGGTGACCACCGGGGGCAGGACGTCGTAGCCGACGAACTCGAGCATCCCGCGATGGATGTGGAAGAGGAACGACTGCAGATCGCCGTATCCGTCGGCGGCGCCGGGCGCGAAGGCCGCTTCGCCGCCGCCGGTCGTCAGCAGGAGCATGGCGCTCCTGCCGCGCAGGCCGCCCTCGGCGAAGACGCCGTGCTCGCCTCCGAACGTCGCGCCCATCACGAAGACGCGGTCGATCCAGCCCTTCAGGATCGCCGGCATCGAGAACCACCACAGCGGGAACGAGAGCACGAGTAGATCCGCCTGCAGCAGCTCGTCGAGATCGCTCGCGACGGGCTCCCCGAGCGTCTTCTCGAGGACCGCGGTCATCTGCTGCGCCTGCGGCTTGAAGTAGCCGGAGCCGGGGGCGAACTGGTCGCGGTGCAGAACCGGGTCCCGGCCCTCGGCGTACAGGTCGAGCCGGCGGACCTCCATGCCGTCGGCCCTCAGCTGCTCGAGGACCGCGTCCGCCTGCGCGGAGGAGAACGACCGTGCCTCGGGATGGGCGTGGACGAGCAGAGCGCGACGAGCGGGGACGGCCTCGGGAGCATCGGTCATGCGGCCGATCATATCGATGATTCGCGATACGTCGTTAGATCGAGGCTCCGAGTCGCGTGAGGAGCCCGTCGACGTCGGCGTCGCTCCGCCGGTAGTGCGTGTACTTCCCGACGCGCGTGGATCGGACGAGGCCCGCGCGCTCCAGGGATCCCATGTACGACGAGATGGTCGACTGCGCCAGACCGCTCTTCGCGGCGAGATGGGTGACGCAGACCCCGAACTCGGCGCGGTCGGCGATCGGCTCGTACTCGCTGAACGACGCTTCGGGAGAGCGGAGCCACTCCATGATCTGCAGTCGCGTGGGATTGCCCAGCGCCTTCAGCACCTCGACCAGTCCCGTGTCCACCGCGCCATTCTCCCCCGCTCGCCGCCCGACCGCCTCCGCGTCGGAACAACCCTCCGCCCGGGCGGCCCGGGCTCACGGCAGGAGGATCACCTTGCCGTCGAGGGTCCGGGACTCGGCGAGCTCCATCGCCTCGACGATCCCGGTGAGCGGGAAGCGGGCGGCGATGTTGGCCGTGAGCGTGCCGTCGGCGAGGAGTCCGAGCACGCGGCTGAGGTCCTCCTCGAGCCGCGCCCGGAAGCGCGCGGGCCGCAGCGAGTGGCCCGCCCAGAGGTCGTAGAAGACCGCGCGCCGGCCGTTGGGGGCCAGCTGGTAGGCCTGGATCCGCGCGAGCTGGCGGAGGAACGGGGGCCAGATGCTGCCGGTGCTCGCACTGACGATCGCGTAGGCGACGAGGGTGCCGCCGGGCGCGAGCAGCGACCACGCCAGCCGCGTCGTCGCTCCGCCGACGTTGTCGAAGACGGCCTGGACCCCGCCGGGTGCGAGCCCGCGGACGCGGGCAGCGAGGTCCGGATCGGCGTAGTCGACGGGCTCCACTCCGGACGCACGGAGGGCCTCGTGGTGGCGGGGCGAGGCGGCGCCGATCACGCGGATCCCCTCGAGGCGGGCGAGGCGGTGCACGAGGCCGCCGACTCCGCCGTTCGCGCCGAACAGGAGGATCGTGTCGCCGCGGGAGACCCGGGCCGAGCGGTGCAGCATCTGCCACGCCGTCACTCCGTTGACCACGACGGCCTCGGCGTCCTCCGCCGCGACGTCCTCGGGGACGACGACGCAGTCGCGGGCGGCGACGCGGGCGTGGCCGGTCCAGCCGCCGGTCTTGGTGAGGGCGGCGACGCGGCGGCCCTCGAGCGACGCGTCGCCGCCGGGGCCGACCGCGAGGACCCGGCCGACGAGGTCGTAACCGGGCGTGAAGGGGAAGGGCGGCTGGGCGAAGTAGCGGCCTCGGCGCATCGACTTTTCGGCGAACGAGATGCCGGTGGCCTCGACGGCGACGAGCAGCTCGCCGGCCGTCGGCGGCTCGACCGGTGCCTGCTCGAGGAGCAGTCCGGACGGCTCGACGATCCCGGGGAGGACGACGCGGGTAGTGGTGCGGGGAAGGGTGCTGGACACGAGGGGCTCCTGGGGGTGGTAGTGAGTGACTGGACAGTCACATCTGCGGGCGTGAAAAGGGGAGAGTGGCGAAGAGGAGGAGGAGAGGGGAGGACCGCGGACTCAGTCGCGGTGCCGGATGCCCGCGGAGACGATGCGGGCCCACTCGGAGTCGACGCCGCCGAGGTCGGTCTGCACGATCAGGTGGCAGAGCTGCCCGTAGGCGATGAAGCGCTGCACGGCCGGGCCGTCGGCTCCGGACACGACGGTGACGGTCCGGACGACCGAGGAGATCCCGCGACGCACCGCCTCGCGGATCTCGGGGACCTCGCACGCGCTCTGCGCCTGCGACTGCAGCATGATCAGGTCGCGGTCGGCGATCAGGTCGATGTAGGCGACGGTCATCGCCTCGAGCCGGTCGGCCGGGTCCGAGGAGAGCGAGGCCTCCCCCGCCGCCGCGAGCGTGGACGCCACCTGCTCGTAGCAGCGGTCGACCGCGGCGACGAAGACGCCGAGCTTGCCCGGGAACAGGCGGAAGACGTAGGCGGGCGAGACCCCGGCCTCGGCAGCGACGTCGGTGATCGGGGTCGCGGCGTACCCGGTGCGCGCGAAGACGTGGAGCGCGGCCTCGGTGATCCGCTCGCGCTGCGCCTCAGCGGTGGAGCGGGAGGAGGGGGTGGGCATGTGACTGATCGAACACTTACTTCGCTCGCATGTCAAGAGCGGCTGCCGGACGAGTCGACACGCGGGCCGGATCAGGAGCCCCGACGACTCCGTCAGCAGTACCGACGCAGGCCTGCCGGCCAGGAGGGGCGCGCGCCGCTCCGGAGCTCGAGCGCGCCTCCTCCGCCCTGCCGAAAATGGTTCGGCTACCGTCCGTGGCGGGCCGAGTTCCTCGGTCCGCCACCCGAGGAGGGATCGCCCATGCACGATTCGACCGAGGCTGCCGTCGTCAAGAGGGTCCTGGAGGACGAGATCCTCGAGAACTACGCCTCCGTGGTGGACGTGGTCCGGACCTGGATCGAGAGCCCGAACAGCGTCTGCATCGTCTACCGGCGCCGTCTCGACGGCGACCATCTGATCGGTCAGCGCTTCCGCTTCCCACCGCACGCCGCGAACGACGATCCCGTCTCGACGGGAGTCGATGCGGCGCTGAACACGGCCGAGCCCCTCGGCGCGCCCCTGGAACGCGCGCGGCTCGCGGACGGGGTCTTCTGGTTCGCGATACCGCCGACCGACGCACTGCCCGCCATCCCCGACGGGCCGTCAGCACCGAGCCGGGACTGAGCGACGGCGGCGAGCTCGACCGAGCACCCCCTACCCCCCGCCGTAGTCGCATCCTCGGGGACTCGGCAGTGGACACCGTACTGGCCACAGTTGCAGCGCGAGGCCGGATGGCATTCGAGTCCTCTACCGACGGCGTCCAGGCGGCCACCAACGCGTCTTCGTCACTTCGCCCGCCACCGATCATGACCCGGCAATGACGAGGGTGGACACGGCGCAGGACGGGCAGAGTCTGCGGGCGCGCTCGTTGATCGCGCTTTTGTCCCCGGCAGGATCCCGCGGGTCGGGTTCCCGAGGCCGACCCGCTGCCTAGCGTCCCGGCGGGAATACGGCATTGAGCAGGCTGGAGCAGGACGCCAGCGGCGAGCGACGCGAGCGGGTAGTCGCACCCGGCCGCCGACTGCCTTCGGTTCTGCCTGGGGGTTTCGCGTAAGCGCGGCAGGTCGTACGGGGACGCTTTCGCCACTCAGGCGAGTAGGTAGAATCCGGCGGCGGCGACACCGAAGCTCAAGCCCAGCGCGATCCTGATGGGCACGAGCCACTTCTCCGTCGGCCTCATCGCGCAGGAGGCGACGCTTGTCGGTACCCATAGGAGCCATAGCACTGCAAGCATGAGGAGGATTCCACCGTCGCCCGGAAGGGATCCCAGACGGAGGTAACCGATCGTCAAGAGGAGGGTTCCCGCCAAGCCCGCGAGCGAAGCCACCCGCACCTTTCTCGCCGAATCGTGGTCCAAGCGCACACTGCCCATTGCAGGCAACCCTTTCTCGTTCTGCTGGATCAGTCAGTTAGAGCAACACGCGTAGGTCCAGCCAAGACAATTCTGAGACATGCATAACGAGCAGAAGATCATGGCGCACGCCGTGAAAGCGACGACATTTCCCGTGAAGACACAACCCCCGCAACAAGTGACGATCCTCCCAGTGTCGAACGTCGTACAGGTCCGGCATGAGTGCGTGCCTGATCCACAAGCCGCGAATGCGCTCGCTGGGGTGACCGCTGACAACGCGTTCGTTCCGATTGCAGACATGGTTGCCGTGTTCTCGGCCGTATCGACATCGAAAACAGTGACGGTCGACTTCAAAACTTGCCTCGAACTTGAGAGACGTATGCGACGAATATAGACTCGGTCCCCGAGGAGCGTGGTGCTCAAGGCGAGCACGACGGTCGAACCGCTGATTATCGACATATTGATGGGATCACCGGCGAAGCCGCCGTAACGGATTCCTGCCGCGCTCAGATCGTCCTCGAAGTACTGCATGTAGGCCGAACGCTCGTCGTCCGTAACTGGGCGCGTCAGATCGGAGAACCACTCCCCCTCGTTGCTTTTCGTCGATGTGATCGATCGGGAAGCCCGGCCGTCGGCAAGCGCGATCTCTGGAAAAAGAGTCGCGATGAGGGCCCCCGCGCCAGCACCGAAGATAGTCCTTCTATTGATTCGCATGATAGAAAATCCCTTCTCCTCCATTGTTTTCCGGGTCGACTACTCGAACGGCCGCCTCACGGGACGAGGGCAGCCGTCTTTCCACGCTTCGCTTCGGCGAGACGCCAGCCAGCGAGTGCTACGACGCCAGCGACAATCGCGAGGCTCCACGCCTCGGAATATGATCGAGGCTCCTGCCACAAGCTCGGCGCCAACATGACGATGAACAGTAGGTTTCTGGCGACGAGAGTAGGACTCGATCGTTGCCGCAGGACAGCACCGAAACAACCACAATCGTTGACGATCCCGCGAATGAGCGCGCTGACTATAGCGGCCGTATAGGTCGTAAGCAATCCGAGTCCGCTTACAGTCCAGAACCAGCCGAGGTTCGCGATGATGCCCACTCCGACAGCCAGCTCGACAGGCGGGAGAAGACACGTTGTCGCAGTCAGCAGTTTCGTCGGCAGCACCTTGAAGGCGGCGATGGACAAGCGGAGTTGTTCGCGTCCTTCGCGGTATTTGATGACTCCCGCAACACCGATCAAGACCCCGACGAGGACGCGCAACACAACAACCACTATCATCATTGATCCTCACCGTCAGCACTGCACTTCGATTCAACCTTGTAAGGGATTTCCGAGGCGCCTCGCTTCACTGTAGATCGGGAGTGCCGAAATTCCAACGGTTGCCAGAGAATGGCGCGTTGCGACGCCGCTCAGGCGCAGTCGCAAGGGGCCGCAGCACTCCTCGCGGGAGCGACGCCTTCTCGGCTTTCGTCGACCATGCTGCCATTCGGACAAGTCTCTCTGACGGTTAGTCTCGATGAGGTATTCGCCGGACGCCTCAGCCGGAATCCACCCCTCAGGCATCTTTCTTACTGTTTGGGCAAAGGCGCGGGAGGCCCGAGCAACGTGTCTACTCGAGCACGCGGGAAGTCACGGGCTGAGCAACGCCCCGCGGAACGCGTGCCGACGGTCGGACCCGACCCTCCACCCCTATGCCGCAGCGAATCGCACCCCTAAGTTGGGGGGACCCGCATCGCCGACCGCGCACCACTGAGTTCCGATGGAGGAACGCCATGGCCACGACACCCGTGCTCCGCAGGATCGCGATCGCGCTGGTCGCGGTCGTCTCGGTGGGAGTGGCGGGTGCCGCACCGGCGTCCGCTCTCGACAGGCCGATCTCCGGGTACCTCAAGGACAAAGGGGTGACACCCGAGAGGATCGTCGACTACCTCGGCGGGCCGATCGTCTCGCCGTCGACCTCGGTCGGCTACGGCGGCGCGGTCTCGTCGGTCGACGCGAACGCGAGCCGGGCGGGCCTGGAAGTGCTGAAGCGCGGCGGCAACGCTGCCGACGCCGCGGTCGCCACAGCCGCCGCCCTCGGCGTGAGCGAGCCCTACAGCGCCGGTGTCGGCGGCGGCGGGTACTTCGTCTACTTCGACAAGGCGTCCGGCGAGGTCAGCACCATCGACGGGCGCGAGACCGCGCCGGCCGGCATCACCTCGGACGCCTTCCTGGACCCCGCGACGGGCGCTCCCTACCCGTTCACGCCCGACCTCGTCTCGTCCGGCGTCGCGGTCGGCGTGCCCGGCACCGTGGCGACCTGGGACACCGCGGTCGACAGCTTCGGAACCCTGCCGCTCCCGGTCGTGCTGGCTCCCTCCATCGCGCTCGCGGCGAAGGGCTTCCGAGTCGACGAGACCTTCCGCAACCAGACTCTCGACAACCTCGAGCGGTTCCAGGCGTTCCCCGACACCGCGAAGCTGTTCCTCCCCGGCGGGGACGCGCCGAAGGTGGGCAGCACGTTCCGCAACCTCGACCTCGCGAAGACTCTGACCTCCATCGCCGTCCACGGGCCGGACGCGTTCTACGAGGGCGCGCTGGCCGCCGAGATCGCCGACACGGTGCAGCACCCGAAGCTCGCGGACGGCGCGAATCTCCCCGCTCCGGCCGGCACGATGACCGCCGCGGACCTCGCGGCCTACTCGGTCGCCGAGCAGGCGCCCACCCGCGTCTCCTACCGCGGACTCGACGTCTACGGCATGGCCCCCTCCTCCTCCGGAGGGATCGCGGTCGGCGAGGCGCTGAACATCCTCGAGAACCACGACCTCGCGGCCGAGGACACCGGCAGCGCCCTGCACCTCTACCTCGAGGCGTCCGCCCGTGCCTTCGCTGATCGCGGCGCCTACGTCGGCGACCCGGCCTTCGTCGACGTGCCCACCGAGACGCTCCTCAGCCAGGAGTTCGCGGACTCGCGCGACTGCACGATCGACCCGACGACCGCCTCCGTCCGCCCGGTCGCGCCCGGCGCTCTCGACGGCTCCGGATGCTCGACCGCCCCCGCCGTGGAGGAGTCGGACACCGAGAACATCTCCACGACGCACCTCTCCGTCGTGGACAAGTGGGGCAACGCCGCCTCCTACACGCTGACGATCGAGCAGACCGGCGGCTCGGCGATGACCGTCCCCGGCCGCGGCTTCCTCCTCAACAACGAGATGACCGACTTCTCCCCCACCTTCGTCGACGGGGACCCGAACCGGATCGAGCCGGGCAAGCGCCCGCGCTCGTCGATGTCGCCCACGATCGTGCTCGACGGCGGGAACGTGCGGTTCGTCGTCGGCTCGCCGGGCGGATCGACGATCATCACGACGGTCCTGCAGACCCTGGTCAACCGCATCGACCTCGGCATGACGCTGCCGGAGGCGGTGGCCGCTCCCCGCGCCTCCCAGCGCAACGGGGCGACCACCTCGGCCGAGCCGGAGTTCATCGAGGCGTACGCCGACGACCTCGCGCCCTTCGGCCAGCAGCTGGTCCCCTCCGGCGACACCTTCACGTCGGCCGCGCAGATCGGCGCGGTGGCGGCCATCGAGGTCGAGCCCTCGGGGCGGATGACCGCGGTCGCCGAGCCCGTACGGCGCGGGGGCGGCGTCGGGCTGGTGGTGCGGCCCGAGAAGTGACGCCCCTGCGGGCAGACGGTCGCGGTCCGAGTGGAGTCGCTCTCGTGCGGAGGAGTCACAGCCCCTTCGGGAAGCCGAGGGGGCGCAGCGCGGGGTCGAGGCTCTCCCACTGGTGACGCCGCTCCGCGTCCCGGTCGGCGTCACTCCCCCGGAGTCCGACCGCCTTCGCGGCGTACACGGCGGCGTGCGAGCAGTGATCCGCCATGTGCGCGACGGCCGCGGCCTGACCGGCCGCCCGCGCGGCAGCGGTGGCGGCGGGCTCTCCCGCCTGCGTCGCGGTGCGGGCTGCGGCGTGCGCCGCGAAGGCCGCTGTGCGGCACTCCGTCATCGGCGCCTCGCCCCTCTCCCAGGCGAGGAGGACGTCGAGTGCACGCCGAAGCCAGGAATCGCTCGGATCCCACTCCTCGAACGCGGGGAGGGCGCGCTCCGCGCACTCCGCCGCCCACCGCGCGAGCGCCCGATGGACCTCCGGCTCGGGATTCGCCCAGGCCGGCTTCTCCGCTCCGCCCACGGGTCTCCGTCCGATTCCGGAGCTCAGCTCAGGCGCTCGGCCAGGTGGACGATGACGACGTCGCCGAGGTCCTTGCCGATCGTCTTCCGCAGCTTCGCGCTGATCGACAGCATGTGGCCGCCGGCGCCGGTCGGCAGCAGGCCCGCGGTCACCGGCTCGCCGTCGACGGTGGCGACCACCCTCACGGACCTCCCCGTGCCGAACAGCTCGACGGAGCCGGGCACCTCGACGCACGACCAGAGGTCGCCCTTGACGACGACGCCGATCGGAGCGGTGAAGGCGACGTCCATCGGCCCGACGCTCATGCGCTCGGCACACCATCGCCGGAGGAGCTCTGCCCGCTGTACCGGTCGAGGACCTCGTCGTACATCGCGGCGTCGAGCAGACCATCGGACAGGGCCCGGCGGACCTCCTCGAACTCCCCCGGGTCGAGGGTCGTCCAGTCGAAGCCGTCGCTCGGCGACCCGGGCCGGTAGCGCCGGCGGCCGAGCTCGTCGACGGCCTGCTCCCGCGTCAGCTCCCCCGCGGCGAAGCGCTGCGCGATCTCGTACGGTGTCGCGCCGGAGACGCCGGAGCGCACGTGCGGCAGCGCGGCGGCCGCCTCGATCCCGTCGGACACCTCGTCGATCGACATGCGGACCCCTCCCGTCCGAGGGCCCACCGACCCTCCCGTCGACCCTACGACGAGACGCCGCATCCCCGCCGGGTCGGGCGCCGCCTCCACCCGGCCGCGGAGCTCACGATCCGGCCCGGTCGAGGCCACATCGGCGTCCTGCTCGACTGGCCGGACGTCCTCGACCGCCTCCTCGCGGACGGGTTCCCCGGGGACGGCCCCGGCAGCGGAGGCTGAGCGTCTCCTCGCGGCCGGCGGCGGATCCGACGCGGAAGGTGGGCCCGGAAGGGCCACGCTTCGGGAGGGCTCCCTCCGCGAGGATCACGGCATGGCCCCTCACCCGGATCCCCGCCGATGACTCTGCAGGACCTCGCCGACGAGCTCGCCGAGGCTCTCGACCGACCGGTGACGATCGAGGACCCGTCGCACCGGATCCTGGCCGCGGCCCGTACGGGCAGAGGGCCCCGGGACGGCGTGTTCCCGGTCCAGGATCCGCGGGGCCGGCTTGCGACCCTCCTCCTCCCCCGGGAGCGGCCCGCGCCGCTCACTCCGGCCGAGTACTCCCTCATCGACGCGGCCGTCGGCGCGATCCGGCGCCTGCTCGGTCCGTCGACGAGGGCGGGCGGCAGCTCCCGCCGCGAGGACGTCCTCGCGGCGCTGCTCGCGGCGGACGGCAGCATCCGGCGCTCGGCCTTCGCCGAGGCGGTGGAGCGGCGCTGGCTCCGGCGGGACGCCCAGACCGTCGTCCGCGCGGTGCGCCTCGCCGGCGCGACCGGCTCGCTCCAGCGGACGGCGCTGGCGAAGCGGATCGACGCGAGCCCCGCCTCCGGCCTGACCTTCCTCGGCGATCAGGAAGGCGCTCTGTTCTTCGTCAGCGTCGACGCGCCGGAGGCCGCTACCGACGCCATCCTCCACCAGGAGGCGCGCGACCGCGGCACGGCCGTCGACGCGATCGGCTCGGCCCGGTTCGACGTCCGCGACGACGACCTCCTGCCGACCGCCGAGCGGGCCGCCCTCGCCGCGACCATCGTCGGCTCCCTGCCCGACGGCCGCGGCCGGGCCGACATCGCCGAGCTGGGGGCGTGGGTGCTCCTCGCCTCGATCGGGGCGGACAGCTCGCAGCTCGCCATGCTCTCGCCGGCCGCGGCGACGCTGCTCGAGCGGGGCGACGAGGTGCAGCGGCGGACGGTCGAGGCCTACCTCGACGTGCGCGGCAGCGTGCGGGAGGCGTGCGGGCTCCTGCACATCCACCGCACCACGCTCTACTACCGCCTCGACAACCTGCCCGAGGCGGTCCGGGAGGCGCTCGACGACGGACTCGCGCGCAGCACGCTGCACCTCTGCCTCAAGCTGATGAGGTTCCGCGACGGGCTCGAGCGGCGGCGGGCCTCGTGACCGTGCCCGGGGACGTCCCGCAGGTCCGCCTCTACGGGCGGCGCGAGAGCCGCGACGCGTGGGAGATCCGCGACCTCCTCTCGCGCAGCGTCGTCTCGTTCTCGTGGACGCCGATCGACACGGACGAGCAGTGCCTCGCCGTCGCCGGACACCCCCTCGCCACCGCGTCGCTCCCGCTCGTGGTGTTCCCGGACGGCAGCCGCGCCTCCGATCCGACGCTCGCCGAGGTCGCGGCCCGGCTGGGCTGGGTGGGCGCACCCCGGCTGGCCGAGTACGACCTCTCCATCTACGGCGCGGGCCCGGCCGGGCTCTCCGCCGCCGTCTACGCCGCGTCCGAGGGGCTGAAGGTCGTCGTCCTCGAGCGCTCGGCGATCGGCGGGCAGGCCGGATCCAGCAGCCTGATCGAGAACTACCTCGGCTTCCCGCACGGGATCGCGGGAGCCGACCTGGCCGAGCGCGCGCGGCAGCAGGCCGTCTCGTTCGGCGCCGAGCTCCTGCGGATGCGCGAGGGGATCCGCGGGCGCTTCGCCGACGACCGGATCCACGCACTGCTCGCCGACGGGACGACCGTCGTCGCCCGCACCAACATCTGCGCCACGGGAATCCAGTGGCGCCGGCTCGGCCTCGAGCGCGAGGACGAGCTGCTCGGCGTCGGCCTCTACTACGGCGCCGGCACGAGCGAGGCGCCGCTCTGCGAGGGCGAGGACGTCGTGGTCGTCGGAGGCGGCAACTCGGCCGGGCAGGCCGTGATGAACCTCTCGGCGCACGCGCGGCACGTGACCATGCTGGTCCGCGGCCCGGATCTGGCCGACGGCCTCTCCTCCTACCTCGCGGAGCGCGTCGTCCGGCAGCCGAACGTGACGATCCTCCTCGACTCGCGTGTCACCCGCCTGCACGGCGCCGACGCCCTCGAGTCGATCGAGGTCGAGAACTCGGCGACCGGCGCGCACGGGGCGCTGGCCACCTCGCACCTGTTCGTCTGCATCGGCGGCGAACCGGACACGACCTGGGCGGCGGAGACCGCGATCGTCCGCGACTCCGGCGGCTACCTCGTGACGGGCCCGGACCTCGCGGGCGAGCACGCCGCGCCGGACTGGCCGCTCGAGCGGGCGCCGTTCTACCTCGAGACCAGCGTCCCCGGCTCCTTCGCCGCGGGGGACGTGCGCCGCAGCTCGGTCAAGCGCGTCGCCTCCGCCGTCGGCGAGGGCGCGATGGCCGTCACCTTCGCCCACCGCCACCTGCAGGAGACCTCGTGAGCCGCCGGCTGCCGACGGTGCGCCACGGCGTCGGCTTCTGGATCGTCGCCGCGACCTTCCTGCTCGTGATGGCGTACTCGACGGTGCCGACTCCGCTCTACCCGCTCTACCAGCAGCTCGACGGCTTCCCGCCGTTCGTGATCACCGTCGTCTTCGCCGCCTACGCGGTCGGAGTGATCGTGAGCCTGTACCTCGCCGGTCACGTCAGCGACTGGCTCGGCCGCCGCCGGGTGCTGCTGATCGCGGTGCTCGTCTCGGCGATCTCGGCCGTCCTCTTCTCGCTGACGACGGAGGTTCCGGGGCTGATCGTCGCCCGCTTCGTCAACGGCGTCAGCATCGGGATGCTCACCGCCACCGCGACCGCCCACCTCGGCGAGCTGCGCGCCCGCGCCCGGCCGGACGAGAACACGATCGTCGCCGCGTCGATCTCGGGCGCCGTGAACCTCGGCGGGCTCTCGCTGGGTCCGCTGCTCGGAGGGGTCTTCGCCGAGTTCCTCCCCGATCCGCTCCTCCTGCCGCATCAGGTGTTCCTGGTCGCGCTGCTCGTGGCGGGCCTGGCGCTGCTCCTCGTACCCGAGACGGTCGACGTGCCGGAGACGGCGCCCGCCTACCGGCCGCAGCGGCTCTCGGTGCCGGCGGACGCGCGCCGGGCGTTCCTGCTCGCGGCGTTCGGAGCGTTCTCGGCCTTCTCCGTCCTCGGCCTCTTCACCTCGCTCGCACCGACGTTCCTGGTGCAGACGTTCCAGGTCCGCGACCACCTGCTCGCCGGAGCGACGTCCTTCGCCGTGTTCGCCTCCGCGGCCCTGGGCCAGCTGCTGCTCGTGAAGGTGGCGGTGCGCCTGCAGCTCTCGATCGCGGTGGCGGGCTGCGCGGCCGGGCTCGCGGCGGTCGCGGCCGGAGCGATCGCTCCGCAGCTGGGGGTGTTCCTCGCCGGGGCCGTCGTCTCGGGCTTCGGGGTGGGGCTGCTCTTCAAGGGATCGATCGGCACGGCGGTCGCCCTCGCGGATCCGGCCCGCCGGGGCGAGACCCTGGCGGTGGTGTTCCTGGTCGCCTACACGGGGCTCGCGGTGCCCGCGCTGGCGGCGGGAGCGGCGCTGAACCTCGTCGCCGCGACGACCGTGCTGACGGTGTTCGCGGCGCTGGTGCTGGCGGCGACCGCGACGGCCGGCGTGCTGCTGCGCGCCCGCAGCGCGGCGGCCGGGCGATGAGCGGCGGATCGGGGCGGCGCTGCGTGGGGCTCAGGCTGCGGGGCGGCGGCCGTCGGAGTGCCGGCCGTGTGCACCCCGGACGGCCGCCCGTCGCGTCAGAAGTCCTCGCGCCGCTCCTGCTCGGCCTCGGCGGCCGGCTCGAGCGCGGCGAGATCCCCGAGCGCGAGGCGCAGCTGGCGGAGGAGCCACTCCTCGGTCAGCGCCCCCGCGTCGAGCGCGTCCAGCCGGCGGAGGCGCTCGGCGGCCGACCCGGTGAGGTCGGCGGGCGTCCCGGCGCTCATGCGCCGTACCCCGCTCCGCGGAGCAGGCGGCGCAGGTCGACGAGCTGCTGCTCGTCCACGTCCTTGTGGTGCGGCCGGTGGAGGGTCTCGGTGGTCGAGCCGACCGTCACCGAGAAGGCGCCGTCGTGCTTCTCGTGGACGGTGCCGACGGCTTCGAGCAGCGTCAGCACGTCCGCCCAGAGGACGTTGTGGCTGGGCGAGTCCTCGAGCAGCCGCTCGAGCGTGTCTCGCTGGTTCGAGTGGAGGTGGCGGGTGTCGGTCATGAACGGCCCTTCGGTGTCAGAGCACGCGCCCCGGTGGCGGTGCTCGGCGTCGCGTCCGACGGTAGGCGCGCGGGTGGAGCCGGTGCGCGAGTCGGATGACTCGAAGAGCGGACGTGGCGGGGCGTCCTCGCGAGAGGCGCGGTCGTGAATCCGGAGCCGGGCGACCGCCTCGACGAGGGGGAGCCTCCCCGCACGCCGGGGCTGCCCGAGGCCGCCGTCTCCGCCGCGTCGCTCCCCGACCGGCCGGCCGCGTTCCTCAACGCTCTGCTGACCGAGCACTTCGTCCTGGAGTCGGCGCGCGGGATCACCGTGACGGAGTCGAGCAGCCGCGCCTCGCTCTACCTGACGATGCTCTCCAGCTCGCTCGTGGCCTTCGGCTTCCTCGCCCCGACCCGGTACGCGATGGGGTTCCTCGCGGTGATCATCCCGGTCGTCGTGCTGCTGGGGGTGTTCACCTACGAGCGGCTGGTGCAGACCTCGATGGAGGACATCGCCGCGCTGACGGCCATCCAGCGCATCCGCCGCTACTACGGGACCCTGCTGCCGGGCGCGGGCGCCTACTTCGCGGTGCCGCGCGGCCGCCACGCGCCGAACGAGCTGCTCGAGATCGGCCGGCGGCAGAGCTGGCGGGGCATCTTCTTCACGATGTCCTCGGCGATCGCGATGGTCAACTCGATCGTGGCGGGCGCCGGAGTCGCGCTCGCGCTGACGCAGAGCGGCGCGGACGAGGTCCCCGCGATCGCGTGCGGCATGGCGGCCGCGGTCGTCCTCGCGGTGCTGCACGGGGTGTACCAGTTCCACCGGTACCGGCAGATGCGGCTGCGGATCGCCGAGGCGGAGGCGCTGGACGGAGTCGAGAGGCGGTGACGGGGTCCGGCCGGCGTCGTCCGCCGGCCGGTCGGCGGGCTTCGACCTGCTCCCGCGACTGCTCCCGCGACTGCTCCCGCGACTGTCCAGGAGTTGTCGCACTCGCATGCCCAGTGCGACGACTCCTGGACTCTCGTGGCCCTCGCTCCCCGGCGGGCCGCCGCGAGCATCCGGAAGTCGTCGTCGGTCGCGAGTGCGACAACTCCTGCGCTCTCGCGGACGAGCGCTGGGCGTCGGCGGCTCCGGCTGCCGCGACTGTCCAGGAGTTGTCGCAGTCGCATGCCCAGTGCGACAACTCTTGCGCTGTCGCGGGGGGGGGTACGGCTCAGGCGCGCTCGGCGAGGAGGTACTGCCAGTCGCGCGGCACGCGGTCCTTCGGCCCCGGAGTGGTCTGGCTCGCCGGGTGGCTCTGCGGGTCGGCCAGGGCGGGGCCGTCGGCGTAGTCGTCGGTCCGGTAGTCCCAGAACCAGTCCTCGCCGGGCTCGAAGCTGCGGATGACCGCGTGGCCGGTCGAGTGGTAGTGGGCCGACGCGTGGCGGTTCAGCGAGTCGTCGCAGCAGCCGATGTGCCCGCAGAGCGCGCAGCGGCGCAGGTGCAGCCACCACGAGCCGGACTGCTCGCACTCGACGCAGCCGGGGCCGCTCGGCGGGACGGAGGGGTCGATCATCTGCTGCGACGTCATGCGCTCAGCATGCGCCTCCCGCGGCGGCAGGCACCAGGTCGGATGACTCGATCCTGCGGCTCCGTCACGCGCTCCGGGCGTCCTCGAGGCTGAGGAGCGCGTCGCGGAGCCCGGCCCGCGAGGTCACCCCGAGCTTGGGGAAGATCCGGTACAGGTGCCCGCTGACGGTGCGGGGCGAGACGAAGAGCTGCTGGGCGATCTGCTTGTTCGAGAGCCCGGCGGCGGCGAGGGAGACCACGCGCCGCTCCTGCTCACTGAGGTCGGCGGCCACCGGCGCCTCCCCCGCGCCGCCCGCCGCCCGCAGCTCGTGCTGGGCACGGGCGAGCCAGAGCTCCGCCCCCACCGCGGCGAACCCCGCGGCGGCCTGGCGGAACCGGGTGCGCGCCTCCAGCGGACGCATCCGGCGGCGCAGCCACTCGCCGTGGCAGAGCTGGACGCGCGCCCGCTCGAACGGCCACTCCTCGGAGGCCGGGACGAGGGAGCTCTCGAAGAGGGCGCCCGCGCCGCCGGAGGGATCGAGGACCGCGGTCGCCGCCAGGGCGAGCATCCGCCCGCGAGGAGCGAGGGGCCGCTCGGCGAGCTCCGCCGCGGCCGCCGCCAGCTCGGCGCAGTGCCCGGGCAGGCGGAGGCGCGAGGCGGCCTCCGCGGCGTCGAGGAGCTCCAGCGGGTCGCGGCCGGCGCGGGAGGAGGAGCGGGCGTGCGCCTCCTCGAAGCGGCCGCCGCCGAGGTCGAGCGAGCACAGGGCGTGATCCGTGGCGCGCGCGACCGACGCCGCTCCGTGCCGCAGCGCCCAGGCCGACGCTCGCTCGGCGCACTCGAGAGTGCGAGCCCGGTCGCCCTGCACCGCGTGGACCCGGGCTCGAGCCGCGTCGATCAGCGCACGGACGGCGGGCAGCTCGTCGACGCGGGCGGCGGCGCGGTCGAGGTCGGCCGAGGCGTCATCGAGGCGACCGCGGTCGAGGGCGGTGGTGCCGCGGCGGAGGAGGGCGAGGGTGCCGGGCAGGCCGTCCGCCTCCTCGCCGCGGTCGAGGAGCCCGGCGAGGCGGTCGCGGCGCTCGTCCGAGACCTCGAGCAGCGACCAGGCGAGGTGCAGCGCGACCGTCTTCCACGGGTCGCCCGTGACCGCGGAGTCCTCGGCGAGCAGCAGGCGGCGCTCCCACTCCTCGTGTGTGACCGGTCGCGCGCTGGCCTCCACGAGGCGCAGGACGGGATCGAGGGAGTGCTCCTCGCCGACGGCGAGCGCCTCCTGCCACCACGCGGGATCGCCGCGGAGCACGCAGGCGGTGTGGAGGACGGTCGCCAGCAGGTCGGCGGCGTCGTCGCGCGGGGCTGCGTGGTCGGCGGGGAGTCCGCCGCCGTCCTCGCGGGAGGCACCGTCTACAGGCGAGTCACCGCCGACAGGCGAATCACCGCCCGCAGACGAGCCCCCACGCCCGACCCGAGCGCCGAGCGCCCGGAGGGCCGCGCGGCGGACCCCGCCCACGTCACCCGTGCGGAGCAGCGCGTCGGCGAGCCGGGCCGCCTCGACGGCGGCCCCGGGAACAGCGCCGTCCTCCCGCGAGCGCTCCACCACCCGCTCGAGGGCCGCCGCATCGCCGGTGAAGGCCGCGACGGCGGCCGCGCGCGCCTCGAGCGCCTCCCGCAGAGCACCACCGCGCGCACCCGAGCGCGCCTCGGCCAGGAGGAGCAGCGCCTCCTGCGGCCTGCCCGCGCGGAGGCGCTCCTCCGCCGCGTCCTCGAGGAGCCGCGCCCGCTCCTCCGGCCCGGCCGCGTCGTCCGCCGCGAGCAGCAGGCGGAGGTGCGGGGCCGACTCCGGGCGATCGGCGAGACGCCTCCGTGCCGTCCGCAGCGCTCGGGGCGACGCCGTCGAGAGCACCACCGCTCGGACCACCGGGTCGCGGAACGCACGGCCGCCCGCCGTCAGGATCCCCTCCTGCACCAGGGCGCGGTCCCCGTCGCCGAGGGCCGACCCGATCGCCTCCGGGAACTCGGCGCCCGCCACCGCCGCGAGCAGGAGCGCCTCCCGGCACGTCTCCGACAGCGGAGCCAGCAGGTCGAGCACCCTGGTCTCGGCCTGCTCGAGCCGCGGGTAGACCGGGAAGTGCGAGGGAGCGTCCTCGTCGGCCCAGGCCCGCCCGAGGACGTCGAGGAGCAGCGGATTCCCCTCCGCGACCCGCAGCAGGCGCGCCTCGACGGCGAGCGGCCGCCGGCAGCCGTGGGCGCGCAGGAAGCCGCGGGCCGCCTCCGCGTCGAGGGGCTCCGTGCGCCGGTGCCTCAGGCCCTCCCAGCCGGCGAGGACGCGGCGGTCGCCGGTGGCGAGGAGGCAGGCGGCGCCGACCTCGTCGACCAGCCGGGTCACCAGGGCCTGGAGGGTCTCGCGGGCGGCGACGTCGAACCGCTCCCAGTCGTCGACGACGATCAGGAAGCCGGGGTCGCAGGGCGAGGCCGAGGAGTCGCGCACCCGCTGCAGACGGCCGATCAGCGTGGCGAACAGCGCGAGCGAGGACGCGCCGATCACGGCGTCGCCGCGGTCCGGCCGCACCTCCACGACCTCGCAGCCGGCGGCCCGAGCGGTGGCCGCGGCGGAGCGCAGCATGTGCGTCCGGCCCGAGCCGATCCCACCCTCGACCACCAGGAGCCGCTCCCGCGCCGGCGACGCCGAGCTCAGCATCCGGACCACCACGTCCTCGGGGGCGCTCGGTTGCGCGGGCGGCGAGGAGAGGGCACTGATCGTCATCGCGACTCCTGAGGGACGGGTTCCGAGGACCCCATGCTGACCGCCGGGCACTGCCGCGCTCTCCTCCCTCTGTCGGAACCCTCGGGCGCTCCCGGGCTCTCCTCCCTCTGTCGCGATCCTCCGGAGCGCGGCCGGGCACCGGAAGGCAGGAGGGCACAGCAGGCACAGCTGGGCAGTGGGCCCGGCGGGTGCCCGACGGTACTCTGTGTCCCACCGGACGACCGGTACGGCCCCACCCCCGCACGACCGCCGCTCGACCCGGCGGCTGAACCGATGGAGTCGCACGATGAGCTCTCGCAGCCCCCTCGCGGAGTTCCTCCGCGCTCGACGGGCGGCGCTGCAGCCGGAGCAGGTCGGCGTGCCGACCGCGGGCACCCGGCGACGGGTGCCGGGTCTGCGCCGCGAGGAGGTCGCCGACCGCGCCCGCATCAGCCGCGACTACTACCTCCGCGTCGAGCAGGGGCACGCCGTCGCCCCGTCCGACCAGGTGCTGAACGCCCTCGCCGAGGCGCTCGCCTTCGACGAGTTCGAGCGCGCCTACCTCTTCCGGCTGGCCCGACTGCGCCCCGGCGCGCGCGATCCCGCCTCCCTTCCGCCGGGCCAGGGCGTGGAGTCGCTGCTCGCCCACTGGCCGAGGACGCCGGCGTACGCGTTCGACCGCAACCTCGACGTCCTCGGCGCGAACGATCTGATGAGCCGTCTCGCCCCCGACAAGGGCGCGCCCGACGCCAACATGCTGCTCTCCACGTCCCGCGGCTTCGCCCGCGCCGTGGCGGACGGCGACCCGCCGGACCAGCTGCAGGCGTGGGGCCAGGTCTTCCGCGAGCTGATCGCCGCGCTGCGGTTCTACAGCGACCCCGACGATCCGCGGCTGCACGAGATCGTCGGCGAGTGCTCGGTCGGGAATCCGCTGTTCCGGTCGATCTGGGCCGAGTACCAGGTCCGCCCCTTCACCCACCGGTGGATCCGCGTCCACGTCGAGCCGTTCGGCTGGCTCGACCTCGAGATGCAGACCCTGGAGCTCGCCGGCGCTCCGGGCCGGTACGTCGTGACCTACCTCGCGGCGGCGGGGACTCCGGCGGCCGCGGCCGTCGACTACCTCGCCTCGCTGCGGCCCGCTCCGGAGGCGGGCACCGCGCTGACCGCCCCGGCCGGCGCCTGACCAGTGGCGGCGAGGAGCGCGAGAGCCTCGCGACCCGCCGCGCCACCCGCCTCGAACAGGAGCAGGAGGCGCGCGCCGTCCCGGACCAGCCGGTAGTCCATCGGCACGGAGCCGACCGCGGTGTCGAGGAACACGACCGACCCGCGCGCGTCGGCCTCCGCCCCGACCGCCCACGAGTCCGCGAACCGCGGGCTCCTCGCCGAGAGCTCCCCGACGACCGTCAGGAACTCCCGATCCCCCCGGTGCCGGTCGAGCGAGTCCCGGAGCATCGCCGCGACCTGATCGGCGGCGGCACCCCAGCACGGCAGGTCCTCGACCTCGGACGAGTCCAGGAAGGTGAAGCGGGCGATGCTCACTCCTGCGGCGAAGGCGGGCGAGAGCGCCCGCGCGAGCGGAGTCGCGGCCAGCACCCGCAGGTGCCGGTCCAGCAGCACCGCCGCCCTCCCCGCCCACGGCAGGAGCGCCGCCTCGTGATCCTCAGCCATGTCCCCGTCCCCCGTCCCCTCCGCGCGTCCCTGTCTCAGCGCAGCGGAGTGATCCCCTGCGTGCCGGGCGGGAAGGTCGCCAGCACCTCCTCCGGGATGTTCAGGTGCTGCGCGACCAGCGACGGCGGCAGGTGGCTGAGCCACTGGGCGAGCGACACCTCCTCGTAGCGGGAGCTCTTGAAGGTCTCGATGTAGACGAGCGTGTCGTCGCCGGTGTTCTCGACGTAGTGGCCGAAGTTGCGGCGCACGACGCCCACGTCGCCCGCGTGGAAGTCGGTCGTGTTGGCGTGCGGGCCCGTGTTGAACACGGTCATCCGGGCGGATCCGCGGAGGTAGTACTGCCACTCGTCGGCGTTGGGGTGCCAGTGCAGCTCGCGCATCGAGCCGGGCTCGACGGTCGTCAGCGCGGCTGAGACCGTGCGCGAGGCCGGGAAGTTCGTGCTGTCGGCGATCTGGATCCGGCCGCCGCTGTTCTGGTGCACCGGCTCGGACCGGGAGAGCCGGAAGATCACCGCCTCGTCGCCGTCCTGCACCCCGGCCGCGGCCCGGTCGGCCTGGAGGTCGCCGGGCACGTCGCCCGGGAAGATCCAGAGGTCGTGCAGCGGGATGTCGCGGAAGACCTCCTGCGCGACGCCGAAGTTCTTCGCCAGCACGTCGGGCGGCGTGTGCGCGAACCAGTCGGTGAGCAGGAGCGTGTTGCTCTCGGACTGCTCGCCGTCGTCGAACGCCAGCACGAACTCCGCCCCGTCCGGGCCGAGGCCCTGCAGGGAGTGCGGCAGCCCGGGCGGGAAGTACCAGAGGTCCCCCTCCTGCACGTCGTCGACGCTGGGCCGGCCGGTGCGGCTGAGCGTGGTGATGCGGCAGTTCCCCCTGGTCATCAGCGCCCACTCGGCGCTCTGGTGCCAGTGCAGCTCGCGGATCCCGCCGGCCTCGAGGTACATGTTCACGCCGGCGATCTCGTTCGAGATCGCGAAGTCGGCCTGCGTGAGCTCGCGCGCCCAGCCTCCCCGCTGCACCCGCCGCGGCGAGATGTTGAAGGAGGACCAGAAGAACGGCTGCGTGCTGATGTCGGTCGCGGGCGCCGCGATCTGGTTCGGGAACAGTCCCTCCAGAACGCGGTTCTGCGGGCCGGTCATCGTGTTCGCCGAGGGATCGCCCTCGGTGTTCACGATCCCCTCCTGGGGGAGGTCCGGGTCTCCGAATCCGGGGGTCTCGTGGTGCGGAGCGGTGCTGTCGTCGGGTTCCACGGCGTTCTCCCTGCTGATCGTCCTGCGCGCCTGCGCTGCTCCGATCCCACCGCTCCGGATCGGGACGCACCACGGTCATCCGACTCGATCCGCGCGTCCCGTCGACCGGCCCGGGTCAGCCGCCCAGGCCCTCGAGAACGTCCCGCGAGGGCACGAAGTAGACCCCGCCGGTCGTCGCGGTCGAGAAGTCGAGGAGGCGGTCGTGCCGGCCCGCGGGCACGCCGACGAACATCCGGGTCAGCATCGTCTCGATCACCGACAGGTCGGCGGCCAGCCCGAGGAAGTACGTGCCGAACTCCCCCTTGCCGGGTCGGCCGAAGGGCATGTTGTCGCGGAGGATGTCGTGCTCGGTCCCGCCGGCGTCGACCACGGTCGCGAGCCCCTTGTGCGAGAGCTGCGCCGGATCGTCCTCGCGCTCGACGTTGTCGGCCTTGCTCCGGCCGATGACCCGCTCCTGCTGCTCGGTGGTGAGCGCGTGCCAGGCCGTCAGGTCGTGCAGGTACTTCTGCACGACCAGGTAGCTGCCGCCCGCGAACGCCGCGTCCTCCGCGCCGATCAGTGCGACGCGGGGCAGCGCCTCCCCGGTGGGGTTCTCGGTGCCGTCGACGAAGCCCAGCAGGTCGCGGTTGTCGAAGTAGCGGAAGCCGACCACCTCGTCGCGGACGACGACGTCCTCGCCGAGCGCGTCGAGCAGGAGGCGCTCGAACTCGAAGCAGGCGTCGTCGCGCTCCGCCCGGATGTGGAACAGGAGGTCGGTCTGGGTCGAGACCGCCGTGTGCGCCGCGCCGACCACCTCCCGGAACGGGTGCAGCTGCGCGGGGCGCCCCTCCCCGCCGAAGCGGTCCCACGCGTCGCTCCCGATCCCGACCAGGCACGAGAGGCGCAGGCCCAGGTCGCGGAAGCCGACCGCGCGGAGGATCCCGCCCACGTCCGCGACGACGTCCCGCACGCGGTCCGCGGCGTCCTGCCCGCCGACGATGTCGAGCGAGAGGAAGACGGCGGACCTGCTGAGCGGAGCGACGACCGCCTGCGGCTCGATCGGGACGCGGTCCTCGACGGTCACCGGAGCACCGCCGGCCGGGGCGTCGTCGTCAGGGGCGTCGTCAGGGGCATCGTCGTGGGCATCGCGACCTCCGGTCCGCGCGCCGCGGGAGGGCGCGTCCGCCGCGATCCTGTCAGCGCCCGCGGTGCCGGTCACGAGTCATCCGACCCCACTCGACGAGCGCGGCCGGCGACCCCGGAACCGCCCGGGCGACCAGGTCTGGACGATCGTCGGAACATCTCCCCGCGCTCTTCAGGGAGCGCTCCCACGCCCCTATCGTGGAGCCGCTCCCCACCCTCATCCGGGGAGGCACCACCTTGGACACGACCCGGGCCGGGCTCGGGATCGACACGAGCACGGAGGTTCGAAGATGCCGTTTGTGACCACGGACGACGACGTCGAGATCTACTACAAGGACTGGGGCAGCACCGACGCGCAGCCCATCGTCTTCCACCACGGCTGGCCGCTGTCGTCCGACGACTGGGACGCGCAGATGCTGTTCTTCCACGCGCACGGCTACCGCGTCATCTCGACCGATCGCCGCGGGCACGGACGCTCGACGCAGGTCGGCACCGGACACGACATGGACCACTACGCCAGCGACGTGAACGCGGTCGTCGAGCACCTCGACCTGCAGAACGCCGTCCACATCGGCCACTCCACCGGAGGCGGCCAGGTCGCGCGCTACGTCGCGAAGTACGGCGAGCCCCAGGGCCGCGTGGCCAAGGCCGTCCTCGTCTCGTCGGTCCCGCCGCTGATGGTGCAGACCGAGGCGAACCCCGAGGGCACGCCGATCTCGGTGTTCGACGGATTCCGCGACGCTCTCGCGGCGAACCGCGCCGAGTTCTACCAGGCGGTCGCGGCGGGTCCGTTCTACGGCTTCAACCGCGAGGGCGTCGAGCTCTCGCAGCCGGTGGTGGACAACTGGTGGCGCCAGGGCATGACCGGATCCGCGCTCGCGCACTACGAGGGCATCAAGGCCTTCTCGGAGACGGACCAGACCGAGGACCTGAAGGCGATCACCGTCCCCGTCCTCGTCACCCAGGGCGACGACGACCAGGTCGTCCCCTACAAGGACGCCGCGCTCAAGCAGCACGAGCTGCTGCAGAACTCGACGCTGAAGATCTACGAGGGCTACCCGCACGGCATGCTGACCGTCCACGCCGACGTCATCAACCCCGACCTGCTGGCCTTCATCCAGGAGTAGCGCGGGCCGCTCGCAGGCGCGTCCCGGCCGTTCCGGGGCGCGTCTGCGGGGCCGGGGCGCCCACGGGCGGACACCGGGACGGCCGCGGCCCCCGCCTCAGGCGTCGGCGCCGGCGTCCCTGCCGAGCACCGCGGCGAGCTCGCCCCGCCCGCCGATCCCGAGCTTGCGGTACGCCGAGTACAGGTGCGCGCCGACCGTGCGCGGCGAGAGGAACAGGTTCTGCGCGATCGCGCGGTTCGACAGCCCCGTGCTCGCGAGAGCGCAGATGCGCAGCTCCTGCGGGGTCAGCGTGGCCGCGGCCGGTGACGGCGCGTCCGCGATCCTCCCTCCGGCGGCCCGGAGCGCGTCGCGGGCCCGATCGGCCCAGGCGCGGATCGGCAGCTCCTCGAGCATCGCCAGCGACTCGCGGAGGAGGGGGCGCGCCTCCGCCGCCCGGCCGGCCCTGTGCAGCCCGTCGCCCACGAGCAGCAGCGCCCTCGCCCGCACGTACGGGAGCGGCGGCGGAGTCCGGCGCAGCAGCCCGGCCGCGGCGTCCGGCGCTCCATCGGCGAGCGCCACCGCGACCTGCGCGTAGCGGACCGCCGCCTCGATCATCGGCTGGTGCCAGCGCTCGAAGAGCGAATCCAGCCTCGCGGCGTGCAGGCGCACGACTCCGACGTCTCCGGTCGCGAGAGCCGCGTCGACGAGGTCGGGCGTGGTCAGGATCGCGAAGCCGGGGTTCAGGGAGTCGTCGTCCGTATCGAGGAGGGGCAGGAGCTCCGGAACGGCGTCGCCCGGCCGCGACTCGAGGACCGCCACCGCCGCTCTCGATCCGCGGAGCGTCGCCCGCATCACGCTGGAGCAGAGGACGGCCGCGCCGATCGCGCTGCCCGCACTGATCGCCTCGGGATCGGGCGCGACGCCCTCCATCGCGTCGAACCAGGCCAGGCAGGCCCGGGACGCGGTCTCGAAGCCGACGTCCCCCAGGTCGCTGCCGAGGACGAGCGCCTCCTCCGCGAAGGAGCGGGCGCGCGAGAAGCGGCCCGCGAGCGACGTGGTCATCGAGGCGGCGAGGAGCGCCTGCGGGAGGATCCGGATGTCGCCGCGCGCGCGCAGCCCGGTGATCGCCTCCTCCAGGAGCTCCCGGGCGACCTCGACCTCGCCCGCCGTGTTGAGCGCGTAGCCGAGCCACCACGCCTCCTCCGGACCGCTCGCCCCGCCGGCCGCCGCGAGCGCACGCCGGACGACCTCGTCGCCGCGGGCGATCGGCTCGGTCACCGCCGCGAGCAGGACGGCGCGCGGATCGGAGTCGTCGAGGGCGAGCGCGCGCACCGCCTGGATCATCGGCTCCCCCGGCGACGCCTCGCGGTTGTGGTCCCAGGCGATGGCGGCGAGGTGCAGGAGCGCGGCCGTGGCGGCGTCGACGGCTCCGCTGCTCTGCAGCGCGGTCACCGCGGCGAGCGCGGGCGAGAGGTCGCCCCGAGAGAGGGCCGTCCGCCCGGTCGGCAGCGTCTCGCGCGTCCAGGCGGCGCGGGCGGTGAGCACCGGATCGACGGTCTCGCCCGCCGCGCGGTGCACGAGCAGCGCCGCCTCCGCGGTCCGGCCGGCGAGACCGGAGTACTCGGCCGCGTCGATCAGGCGCGAGACGCGCAGCGGCCCGGCGGGGGTCAGCTCCGCGGACCGCTCCATCGCCTGGGCCGCCAGGACGACGTCGCCGGTCGCCAGGCCCGACGCCGCGAGACCGGCGAGCTCCTCGCCCACCGGCCCGTCCGAGCCCGTCGCGAGCTCCGAGCGCCACCACAGCGTCCGGCTCGGATCGTCGCGGTGCTCCTGCACGAGCGTGCGGAGCACGGCCGCGCGCTCGGAGGGGCGGCTCACGCTCGTCACCGCGGACTGCACGAGGGGGTGCCGGAAGCGGAGGCCGCTCCCCGGGGTCCAGCTGAGCAGCGACGCGGCGACGGCTCTGTCGATCCAGGAGGGATCGGGGTGGCGTCCGAGCGCCAGGTTCGCCAGCCGGCTCGCCTCCTCCGCCGTCGCGACGTCGCCCAGCGCCACGGCCAGCACGGCGAGCCGCGAGGGCTGGTCGAGCTCCGCGAAGCGCTCGGCGAAGGCCGACTCGAGGCGTCCGGTCACCGCGCGGTCCTCCGCCTCGTCGGCCGACGGGTCGCGCCCGGTCAGCTCCACCAGGGCCAGCGGATTCCCGCGGGCGAGGTCGAGCAGAGCGCGCCGAGCGGCGCCGCGAGGAGGATGCGGGAGCGTGTCGAGGAGCGCGGCCGAGTCGGCGGCCGACAGCGGCCCGAGGTGGAGGTGCTCGAGGCCGGAGTCCTCCTCGGGCCGGTCCCTCGTGGTCATCACGACGACGACGCGGTCCTCCCCGATGCGCCGGGCGAGCATCCGCAGCGCCCACGCCGACTCCGGGTCGATCCGGTGCAGGTCCTCGACGACGACCAGCAGGGGCCGATCGGCGGCGGCGTCGCTCAGGAGGGTCAGGGCCGAGAGGCCCGCCAGCAGCGGCGTCGGCTGCACTCCCTCCGCCAGATGGAAGGCGACGCGGAGCGCGTCCCGCTGCGGAAGGGGCAGGCCGTCGAGGCCCGGGCGGAGCGGGTGCAGGAGCAGCTGCAGCGCCGCGTACTGGTCTCCCGACTCCGCTGCGGAGCCCGCGGTGCGCAGCACCCGCACGTCGCGGGAGCGCGCGTAGGCGACGACGTCCTCGACCAGGGTGGTCTTGCCGACCCCGGCGTCTCCGTCGATGACGATTGCCGACCCGTGGGCGGCGATGCGGTCGACCATCAGGCGGAGCCGCGCGAGCTCCGATCCCCGACCGACGACGAGCGCGTCCCGCTTCACGCGTCGAGTATCGCACCCTCGCGCAGACACTCCTCGACCCGGTGGCGGGCCCGGATGAAATCGATCGCGGCGGCCGCAGCGCTGCCGGCGGCGCCGAAGAAGGAGGTCAGGAAGTGGTCGCCTCCGTGCACCTCCAGGGTCTGCCAGCGGAAGGCGATGAAGCCGAAGGGGTCGACGCGCACCGGCGACGAGCCCTCGCGGAGCGGATACGCCTCCTGGCTCGCCCAGACGCGGCGGAAGACCCGCGAGCGCCCCCCGAGCGAGGCGACCAGCACCCGCAGCCGCGGGTCCGCCGGGTCGGAGTGGAAGCGGAGGGCCGCGGTCATCACGGCGATCGTGCGGTCCCAGTCCTCGTGCCGGGCGGCGTCGGTCTCGAGCGCCGCGGCGTCGACGACGGCCTCGATCATGTTGGTCCCCTGCTCGCAGACCAGGGGCAGGAACAGACGGCCGAGCTCGTTCACGGCGACGAGGTCCTGGTAGCGGTCCACCACGTAGGCGGGCGTCGTGGTCCAGGACGAGACCATGCTCGTCAGGCTGCCGATCTGCGCCGGCGTCGGCGCGGCCTGCGCCCACCCCGGCGAGCGCCGCGGCGCGGCGTGCCCGCCGAGCCGGAAGAGGTAGTCGCGCCCGTCCGCGTCGAGGCGGAACGCGCGGGCCAGGGCGTCCAGGACCTGCGCCGAGGGGCGGCGGTCCTTGCCCTGCTCGAGCCGCAGGTAGTAGTCCGGGCTGATCCCCGCGAGCACGGCGACCTCCTGCCGGCGCAGCCCGCTGACCCGGCGACGTCCGTCGGTCCCCAGGCCGACCTCATCGGGGCGCAGCCGGTCGCGGTGCCCCCGGAGGTAGGCGCCGAGCCGCGCGGTGTCCGTGTCCACGATCCCGCCCTTCTCTCCCCTCGAGGCTAGGGAGGCGGCGGGCCCGGCTCCACGGGACGCCGACCTAGATCCGCGGCGGGAGTACCTAGATCGGCGGGGCGGAGACGTCCGGGCGGTGGCGGTGGCGGCGGCGGCGGTGCGCGGCGGGGTGCGGAGGAGCGCACCGGCACTCGGCGCCCCCCTCCGCGGTCAGGCCCCCTCCGCGGTCGGGCCGGCTCCGCGGTCGGGCCGGCTCCGCAGTCAGCTCAGCTCCGCCGCGGCGTCGGCGATGACCCGCGCGACCTCCTCCGGGTGCGAGCGCATCACCAGGTGCGGCGCGTCGAGCTCGACGACCGACCGCACGCCCGCCCGCCGGTAGCCGAACCGCTCGACGTCCGGGTTGATCGTCCGGTCCGCGGCCGCGACGACGCCCCAGCTCGGCCGGGTCCGCCAGGCGGCGACCGGGGCGGCCTCTCCGAACGCCAGAGCCGCGAGCGGGCGCTGGCCGACCGCGAGCACCGCCGCCTCGGCCGGATCGATCCCGGCCGCGAACACCTCCGGGAACGCCGACACCGCGACCGACACGTCCGTTCCCGGCTCCGCTCCGTCGATCGGGAACGGGGTGTAGACGAGGTTCGCCGGGAGGTCGGAGTCGGGGAAGGCTCCCTGCAGCTGCCCGAGGCTCTCCCCCTCCTCGAGCGCGTAGGCCGCGAGGTAGACGAGGCCGACCACGTTCTCCGCGGCGCCCGCCACCGTGATCACGGCGCCGCCGTAGGAGTGGCCCGCGAGCAGGACCGGCCCGTCGAGCTGCTCCACGAAGGAGCGGAGGTACTCCGCATCGCCGAGCAGGCTGCGGTTCGGCACGGCCGGGACGCGCACCGCGTGGCCGGCGTCGAGCAGGATCCGCGTGACCGGGGCGAAGCTCGCGGCGTCGGCGAACGCCCCGTGGACGAGGACGATGGTGGGTGCGGTCATGGGTCTGTCCTTCCGGTCGGTCTGCGGTCCGGCAGCCGACTGCGCAGCCGATCCGGACCCGGGCCGAACCTAGGGCGGCGGACGGCGCGCGTCGTGACCCCGCGACTCCCCTGCCGACCGGGCGGCCGCCTGTCGCCCGCCCGAGGACACCCTCCAGCGCTCGTCCCGCCCGCTCACGGCGGGCCCGGCCCGCTGCAGCGTCCGCGTCCTGGTCCCGGCGGGGTCACCCTCCGCCGGCCGGAGGTCCGAGGGCGCGACGCGTCGACGCGCCGGCTCCGCCTGCTCGAGCGCCCGGGATCGCGGCGGGGCGGCTCTCAGGCTCTTCCGGCCGGAGACCGGGGCCGCGGCGCGTCAGCTCGCGAACTCCTCCGGCCAGCCCAGCGCGGCCAGCGACCGGCGCACGCGCTCGATGTCCTCCTCCGAGGGCAGCTCCGACGTCACTCCGGCGATCGCGGTGCCGACGTCCGCGCGGGAGGCGGGCGCGTCGGCGGCGAGACCGGCGGCCACCTCGGCGACCTCCTCGTCGCTCAGACGACGTCGGAGGAGAGCCAGCAGCGGCACGAAGTCCTGCTCGGGAAGCCCGGCGGGGTAGCCGGCGCGCAGCCAGCGGACGATGCGCGTGACCAGGCCCTCGCGGGTGTCCGGCTCGGCCAGCGAATCCGGACCCGCCAGCGGCCAGCCCGCGCTCGCGAGCCGCGAGGAGACGCGGGCGACGTCCTCGGGCATCGCCGGTCCGAGCAGCAGCTGCTCGATCCGCTCGCGCACCACAGCCCGCGAGACGACCGTCTCGGCCCGCTCCGACTCCGACAGGAGCTGCGCGACGACCTGCTCGACCTCGTCGGTCGTGAGGCTGCGGCGCAGCAGGCCCAGCAGCGGCAGGTAGTCCTGCTCCGGCACGCCGGACGGGTAGCCCGCGCGCAGCCAGCCGACCACGCGGGCGACGATCCCCTCCCGCGCCGCGATCGGATCGGTCGAGGCCATGCTCAGCCCTTGGGCACGAAGGTCGGGATCACGTGCTCGAAGCTCACCGACTGGCCCAGGCCCGTCGCGATGATGACGCTCAGGCCGATCACGACGGAGCCCACGACGAGCGCGAAGCAGAGCACGCCGATCCCGCGCAGCACCGGTGCGGGCAGACCGCTCCGGACCGAGGGGGCGTCGGACCCGCCCGAGGCGGGAGCACCGGCGGCGACGGCGAAGGAGCGGACGCCGACGGCGAAGAGCACGGGGAGGCCTGCTCCGAGGAGCACGGCGACGAGGGCCACCTGGCCGGCGGCGGAGAGGAAGAGGGAGAGCACGGTGCGGATCCTTTCGCTCAGACGCCGGCGGTCTCGGGCGCGGGGCGTGCCGCCGCGTCCTGCCACTCGTCGTTGACGTTGTGCGCGCCGATGCTGTCGCGGCGCGAGCGGATGTAGATGAAGGAGGCGACGGCGATGAGGACCGCGGCCATCAGCAGGCCGCCGGCCGCGCCTCCGACGAGGTGGCCGATCCACCACATCACGGCGCCGACCAGGGCGGCGGCCGGGAGCGTGATGACCCACGCGATCACCATGCGCAGCGCCACGCGCCAGCGCACCTGCGCGCCGGGTCGGCCGACTCCGGAGCCGAGGATCGAGCCGGTCGCGACGTGGGTGGTCGAGAGCGCGAAGCCGAGGTGGCTGGAGGCGAGGATGACCGCGGCGGAGGCGCTCTCGGCGGCCATGCCCTGCGGGGTGTCGATCTCGACGAGGCCCTTGCCGACGGTGCGGATGATCCGCCAGCCGCCGATGTAGGTGCCGAGCGAGATGGCCAGCGCGCAGCTGAGCTTGACCCAGAAGGGGACCGACTCGGTGTCGCTCCAGCCGCCGGCCGCGATCAGCGCGAGCGTGATCACTCCCATGGTCTTCTGCGCGTCGTTGGTGCCGTGCGCGAGCGAGACGAGGGAGGCGCTGCCGATCTGCCCGAAGCGGAAGCCGCGGTGGAGGCTCTTCTCGGCGAGGTTCCCGATCACACGGAAGACGAGCCAGGTGCCGATCGCCGCGACCGCTCCGGCGAGGACGGGCGACATCAGCGCCGGGAGGATCACCTTGCCGACGACGCCGTCGAGCTTGGTCCCGTCGCCGGCCCAGTTCACGCCGTTGAGACCGAGGCCCGCGAGAGCGGAGCCGATCAGGCCGCCGAAGAGGGCGTGCGACGAGCTCGAGGGCAGACCGAGCAGCCAGGTCAGCAGGTTCCAGACGATGCCGCCGATGAGGCCGGCCAGCACGATCAGCAGCAGAGCGGATCCACCGTCCTCCAGCAGGGCCGGATCGGGTGCGCCGGAGGAGTCCTGGATCTTCACGACCGCGTTGGTGACGGTCAGCGCCACCTCGATGCTGAGGAACGCACCGACGAGATTCAGCGACGCCGAGAGGGCGACGGCGGTGCGGGGCTTCAGGGCACCGGTCGCGATGGACGTGGCCATCGCGTTCGCCGTGTCATGGAAGCCGTTGGTGAAGTCGAAGGCGAGGGCCGTGACGACGACGAGCGCGAGCAGGATGAAGGGATCCACGCAGACATGATGCTCCCGTGGCGGGAGGCGTCCCGGCGTGGTCGCGAGGCTTCACCTGCTGTTCACCTCGCGGGGTACGCCCGCCCGAGTAACCTGTGCGGATTTTCAGGCGGGCGGTGCG
>NZ_PSUG01000028.1:0-50609 GCF_002931755.1 Rathayibacter sp. AY2B3
CCCGCGATCACGCGTCGAAGCGGTAGCCGAGGCCGCGGACAGTAACCAGGAGCACCGGCTCCTTCGGCGTCTTCTCGATCTTGGAGCGGATGCGCTTGACGTGGACGTCGAGGGTCTTCGTGTCGCCGAAGTAGTCGCTGCCCCAGACGCGGTCGATGAGCTGGCCGCGGGTGAGGACGCGGCCGGCGTTGCGGAGGAGCATCTCGAGGAGTTCGAACTCCTTGAGGGGCATCGGGGTCTCGACGCCGTCGACTTCGACCGTGTGGCGTTCGATGTCCATGCGGACGGGACCGGCGACGACGATCCGCTCCTCGCCGGGCTCCTCGGTGCGGCGGCGGAGGACGGCGCGGATGCGGGCGAGCAGTTCGCGGGTGGAGTAGGGCTTGGTGACGTAGTCGTCAGCGCCGAGCTCCAGGCCGACGACGATGTCCACTTCGGAGTCCTTGGCGGTGACCATGATGATCGGGACGGCGGAGCGGGTGCGGATCTCTCGGCAGACCTCGGTGCCGGGCATGCCGGGCAGCATCAGGTCGAGGAGGATCAGGTCGTAGTCGCCCTCGTCGAAGGCGGCGACGGCGCGGTTGCCGTCCTCGGCGACGGTGACGTCGTAGCCCTCGCGTTCGAGCAGGTAGCTGAGGGGCTCGCTGAGGGCGCTCTCGTCCTCGACGAGCAGGATGCTGGTCACGCGTGTTCTCCTATCGGGGCGGTCGCCGCGAAGGGCGTCCGGGCGGGGTCGGCTTCGGGGAGCCGGATGGTGAAGGTGGAGCCGCGGCCGGGCTTGGACCAGACGCGGACGTCGCCGCCGTGGTTCTGCACGGCGTGCTTGACGATGCTGAGGCCGAGGCCGGTGCCGCCGGTGTGGCGGGAGCGGGCCTGGTCGACGCGGTAGAAGCGCTCGAACACCCGGTCGAGGTCCTCTTCGGGGATGCCGATGCCCTGGTCGGTGACGGCGATCTCGACGACGCCGCCGGTGGAGCGGACGCCGATGCCGACGCGGGAGCCGGCGGGCGAGTACTGGATGGCGTTCGCGAGGAGGTTGTGCAGCGCCGAGATCAGCATCTTCTCCTGCCCCACGACGTAGGCCTTCTTCATCCCGCCCTTGACCAGCGTGACGTCGTGCGACTCCGCCATGACGTGGGTGGTCTCGAGCGCCGCCGTGACGACGTCGTCGACGCGGATGATGTCGGCGGAGCCGGCGACGTCGGCGGCCTGGAGCCGGGAGAGCTCGATGATCTCGCGGGTGATCTTCGCGAGGCGGTGCGACTCCTGGGTCAGGCGGTGCGCGAAGCGGCGCACCTGCTGGGGGTCGTCGGCGGCGGAGTCGAGGGCCTCGGCGAGCAGGCCGACGGCGCCGATCGGGGTCTTCAGCTCGTGGGAGATGTTGGCGACGAAGTCCCGGCGGACGGCCTCGAGCCGGCGCGCCTCGGTGTGGTCCTCGGCGATCACGAGGACGTAGCGGGAGCCGAGGCGGGTCGCGTGGACGACGAGCGTCACGGCGGCGTCGGAGAGCGGGCTGGTCGCGAGCTCCAGGTCCTGGACGATGTCGTCGCCGAAGCGGCGGACGCGGTCGACGATGGCGGCGAGGTCGGGGTGGAGCAGGGTGTCCTGCGAGACCAGGCCGAGAGCGACGGCGCGGGTGGACGCCTTCAGCACGTTGTGCGACGGATCGGTCACGAAGGCGGGCGAGCCGACGGCGTCGATGATCGCCTCGATCCCCTCGGGGAGCCCGACCGAGATCACGTCCTGAGCGATGCGGCCCTGGCGGGCGGCGAGCGTGAGCACGGTCGTCAGAAGGATCCCGATCGCGACACCGAGAACGAGCGACAGAACCACGATCAAGCCCGAATCCACGGACCCAGGCTAACCATCCACCGGGCGTCCCCCTACCGGCCGCCCGTCGATCCTCCGGGGGTCGAGTACTGTTCAAACGCCCGGCACCGTCCGTTAACCTGCCGTGGTCATCATGACTGCGCCTGCGCCCACGGAGTGCAGTCGCAGCGGCGTGCGAGGTGCTCGCCGCAGATCCGGCGCCGTCGTCCGCGTGCGCCGTAGAGAGGGTCGAACACAGATGCGCGAAGTTTTCCAGCAGGAGCTGGCCGAGGTCCAGGAACGACTCGTCGAGATCTCCGGACTCGTCGAGATCGCCATCGAGAAGGCGACCCAGGCGTTCAACCACTCCGACGTCACCCTCGCGGAGGAGGTCATCGCGAGCGACGCGCGCATCGACGAGCTGGCCATCAGCCTCGACGAGCTCGCGATCGACATCCTCGCCCGGCAGAACCCGGTCGCCCGCGACCTGCGGATCGTCGTCTCGGCGCTGCGCATCAGCGCGTCGCTCGAGCGGATGGGCGACATCGCCGAGCACATCGCTCAGCTCTCGCGCTACCGTTTCCCCGACAAGGTCGTCCCCAAGAGCCTGCGTCCGACGTTCGTCGAGATGGGCCGCCTCGATGTGGTCGTCGCGCACAAGCTGACCGACCTGCTCCGCTCGCAGGACCCGCGCATCGCCGAGGAGATCCGCGACGAGGACGACAAGATCGACGAGCTGCACGTCAGCGTCTTCGACAAGGTGCTCAGCGAGGCGTGGAAGGGCCAGGCCGCCGACACCGTCGATGCGACGCTCGCCAGCCGCTACCACGAGCGCTTCGCCGACCACGCCGTGTCGATCGCCAAGAAGGTCCAGTACCTGATCTCGGGCGACTACTCCTAGGCGGCACCTCGGGCTCCGGCCCGTGGACGATCCGGCCCGCAGGAACGAGCGTCTCCTGCGGGCCGGACGTGTGCGGGCCCTCTCGGGGGCTGCGGACGGGAACGGCCCGCCGGAGTCGAGGACTCGGGCGGGCCGTTCGCGTGTGCGGTGTTCTACTTCTTGGCGCCCTGGGCGGCGACGGCGGCGGCACCGGCGGCCGCGGCCTCGGGGTCGAGGTAGCGCGCCTCGCCGATGGGCTCGAAGTCCTCGTTCAGCTCGTAGACGAGCGGGATCCCGGTCGGGATGTTGAGCTCCGCGATGTCCGAGTCCGAGATGCCGTCGAGCGTCTTCACCAGCGCGCGGAGCGAGTTGCCGTGCGCGGTGATCATGACGGTCTTGCCCGAGGCGAGGTCCGGCTTGATGTCGGACTCCCAGTAGGGCAGCATCCGCTCGATCACGAGCTTCAGCGACTCTGTGCGCGGCAGGGCGTCGCCGAGGTCGGCGTAGCGCTCGTCGTGCGCCTGCGAGTACTGGTCGTCGTCGGCGAGCGGGGGCGGCGGCACGTCGAAGGAGCGGCGCCAGGTCTGGAACTGCTCGGGGCCGTACTCGGCGAGGGTCTGCGCCTTGTCCTTGCCCTGCAGAGCCCCGTAGTGGCGCTCGTTGAGGCGCCAGGAGCGCTTGACGTCGATCCAGAGGCGGTCGGCGACCTCGAGGGCGATGTTGGCGGTCTGGATCGCGCGGGTCTGGCGCGACGTGTAGACGATGTCGGGGTGCAGGCCCGCCTCGGTCAGCAGCTCGCCGGCGCGGGTGGCCTCCGCGACTCCCTGCTCGGTCAGGCGCACGTCGACCCAGCCGGTGAACAGGTTCTTCTGGTTCCACTCGCTGTTGCCGTGGCGCACGAGGATGAGGGTGTAGGTCTCGGACATGCGTCCAGCTTAGAGGCGGCCCCCTCGCCCGCGGATACGCTGATGAGCATGCCCATCGGAGCCGTCACCCGCGGTACGACGGGCACGAACCGCCTCCGCCGGGTCGATCGCCGGCTCGCCGAGCTGCCCGTCCTGCGCAGCACCGCCTCTCCGCTCGTCGTCGATCTCGGCTTCGGGGCGAGCGCGGTCACCACGCTCGAGCTGCACCGCCGACTCGTCCGGGCCGCGCCGGACGTCGAGGTGCTCGGCCTCGAGATCGAGCCCGCCCGCGTCGACACCGCTCGGCGCCAGCTCGCCCGGGTGCGGGAGGGCGGCACGCCGTTCCCGGCCGACGCGCGGGTGCGCTTCGAGCGCGGGGGCTTCGAGGTGCCTCTGCCCGCGGGGCGGCGGGCGGGCGTCATCCGCGCCTTCAACGTGCTCCGCCAGTACGACGAGGACGCCGTGCAGGGGGCGTGGGCGACGATGACGGACCGGCTGCAGCCCGACGGCGTCCTGGTCGAGGGCACCTGCGACGAGATCGGCCGCATCTGCACCTGGATCGAGGTCGGCCGGGAGGGCCCGCGCTCGCTGACCCTCTCGCTGCGGCTCGCGGCGATCCCCTCGCCGATGACGGCGGCCGAGCGTCTGCCGAAGGCCCTCATCCACCGCAACGTCCCCGGCGAGGGAGTGCACGCCTTCCTCGCCGCCCTCGAGCGGGCGTGGACGCTGAACGCCCCTCTCGCCGTCTACGGTCCGGGGCAGCGGTGGATCGCATCGGTCCGGGACCTCCGGCCGGAGTGGCCGGTCCTCGGCGGGCCGCGGCGCTGGCGCCTGGGCGAGGTCACGGTCGCGTGGGAGGCGGTCGCCCCCTCCTCCTGAGCGCCGGGCGTGAGCCCTCGGCCTCCTGAGCGCTAGGCGAGCGGGGGCAGAGCGGCCCGCGCCTCGACAGGAGCGGCGCCGGTCGCCGTGAGCAGGTCGACGACGAGCGGGCGGAGCAGGACGAGCACCGTCTTCTCGGCGAGGCGCGCCTCCGGGATCAGCCGCTGCGGGTCGAGCGTGGTCGCGAGCAGCACGAGGTCCTGACGGGCCAGGGCGAGCACCGACGGATCGGCGACCGCGCGGCCGAGCAGTGCGATGCCCGGGCCGAGGGCGGCGACCGCTCCGGCGAGCGCCGGCCGCGGGGCGCCGTCCCCGACGAGGAAGTCGGTGCGGCGCGCGACGATGCGCAGGTTCCGGGTCGCGAGGTCGAGCGCGGACAGCATCACGGCCTGGCGGGCGAGCTCGCCGCGGTGTCGGCGGACGAACGGCGAGATCCGGGCGACGCCGGTCGCTGAGTCCAGCGCCGCGGTCCAGCCGTCGATGACCGGCTGCGTCCCGCGGATCCGCTCGAGGGCCGCGGTGGACGCCGTGGAGTCGCCTCGGCGGAGCGCGTCGGCCAGCTCCTCCACGGTCCGGCTGAGCGCGGTGAGGAGGCGGTGAGCCTCGGCCCGCGCCGTGCGCAGCGGCGGGCGGGGCACGATCGCCGTGCAGAGCAGCGCCGCCAGCCCGCCGATCAGGCCGTCGACGCTCCGGGTGAAGACCCCTCCGTCCGGCGCGGGGAGGACCATCACCAGCATCGCCTGGGTCCCGGCGGCCACGGCGAACCCCGGCGAGGGCGAGAGGGCCCGGCCGAGCGTGACGACGATCGCGAGGACGACGGCGAGCTGCCAGACGCCGCTCCCCCACAGCAGGAGCAGCACCTCGCTGGCCGTGATGCCGATGAGCATGCCCGTCGCGGTCTCGGCCACCTGCTTGGGGCGGGTGTCGCGGGCGATGCCGAGGCTCGAGATCGTGGCCGTCAGCGCCAGCACCGGCGAGGGGTGCCCGAGGAGGAAGTGCGCGACGGAGTAGGCGAGGGTCGCCGCGAGCACGATCTGCAGCACAGCGGGGAGCGATGCCCCCGCGCGGGCGAGGGCGCGCGCCGGACTCAGCTCGGGGGTCCGGACGAGACCGCGCAGCCGCTCGGCCGCCCGGCCCCGCTCGGCGGGACGTGCGGCCACCACGGCGTGGCCTACCTGGTCGTCGCCCCGAGGCGGGGCAGGCGGGGCACTCCCGCCTCCGCTCCGGCTCCGGGCGGGACCACGACCTCCTGGGCCGCGGCCACGCGCGAGTCGCCGGCCAGAACGGTCAGTTCGAGGTCCACCGGGACGCTCCGCTTGACGACCGCGAGGGCGACGGGTCCGTCCTCGTAGTGCCAGGCGCTGGAGGTGACCGTGCCGACCTCGACCGGCTCGCCGCCCTTGAGCGCCGTGACGACGTCGCCGTGGGCGGGGAGGACCGAGTCGGAGCCGTCGAGCTGCAGCAGGACCAGGCGCCGCGGCGGGTGGCCGAGGTTGTGCACCTTGGCCACCGTCTCCTGGCCCCGGTAGCAGCCCTTGGCGAGGTGCACGCTCGAGCGGAGGAGGTCGAGCTCGTGCGGGATGGACCGCTCGTCGACCTCGGTCGCGTGGCGCGGACGCCAGGCGGCGATGCGCAGAGCCTCGAGGGCGTCGACCCCGGCGAGCGCTACTCCCACCCCGACGGCCGTCTCCGCGAGGGCCTCGAGGGCCGCTCGCGGGACCAGCACCTCGCGGAGCTCCCAGGAGGCCCCGGGGTGCTCGGCGGTCAGCGCGTACTGCCAGCCGCCCGGCTGGACCTCCGACCACGGGTCGCTCCAGACGACGGGGGCCTCGGCCAGGGACAGGGCGAGCGCCAGTGCCGGCCCGTCCCCGAGGGCGGCGAGGGTCGCGAGGTCGTCCGTGCGGTCGGCGACCTCGACGCGGAGCATGAAGCGCATCCGGTCGAGCCAGGCGGCCAGGCCGGCCGTCTCGTCGCGGTCGAGCAGGAGCCAGGCGGTCTCGCCGTCGTCGACGAGGCGGATGACGTGCTCGATCCGGCCGGTCGGGTCGAGCAGGAGCGTCTCGGCGGACGCGCCGGGGGCGAGGCGCGAGACGGCCTGGCTGGTGAGCGAGTCGATCCAGGTGAGGCGGTCCGGCCCCGTGACGGTCACGACCCCGCGGCCGGAGAGGTCGACGAGCGCGGTGCCCGCGGCGAGAGCGCGCTGCTCGCGGAAGGGCTCGCCGTAGTGGGCTGCGACGCCGGGCTCGGCGGCGCTCGTCGTCGCGACGGCGCCCGGGGCGCCCAGGAGCGGGGAGAGCGCGTCAGTCGACACGGGCGAGCCGTCCGGAGGAGTGGGTCCGCAGGCCCTGGCCGAGCGCGGCGATGTCCCACGCCCAGAGAAGGTGGTCGTCGACCAGACCGTAGAGGCGCGTGGCGGCGGCGTAGTCCTTCGCCGCGGCGGTGCGCATCACCGCGTCGGTCGCGAGGTCGATCCGCGGCCCCTTGACCTGGCCGAGGTAGAGCTCGCTGACGCCGTCCGGGTGGACGAGCGAGACCTCGATGTCGAACCCGCCGGCGGCGTTGCGCAGCGTCTCGACGGACTCCGCGTCGGGGAAGGCGGGTGCCCCTCGCCCGGGAAGCATTCCCGGGCCGGCGTCGGAGTCGGTCAGTGCGCGGCTGAGGCGCCAGTAGCCCGTCTCGGTGACCAGGGGCCGGGGCGCCTCCTCGGCGCCCTCCTCGATCAGCCACGTGTACGAGTTGTAGTTGAGGTACGGGAGACCGTCGTAGCTGAAGCTGATGCGGTGGCCGAACTCGGCCTGGACGGAGTCGTCGCCGATCGTGTAGTCGATGACGCCCGAGCCCTCCCAGACGCCGAGCAGCCAGGAGAGGGGGACGAGCTCGGGCGGGAGGCCCGACGGAAGCGAGATCACTCGGGCTCCGGCGGCGGCTAGCGCTGGCCGCGGTAGAGCTTGTAGACGACCACGCCGGAGACCCACGCGATGGCGAGGGAGGCGAGCCCGAGCAGACCGAGGTAGAAGAGTTCCAGGGCGAGAAGCATGCGCTCATCCTACCCGCCGGGTCCGGCGCCGGGGCGGGGCGGGAGGGACTGCCCAGGCGGTGCGGACGCAGGTGCTCACGCTGGGAGGAGGCGAGCGCTCACGCGGGGAGGAGGCGAGCGCTCACGCGGGGAGGAGGAGGGCGATCCCGCTCGCGACCGCGACCAGGGCCATCGCCCCGACGATGCTCGTCATCGCGCGGAGGAGGTACCCCTCGGCGCGGGCCACGGCGAGCTGCACCGCGAAGGTCGCGAGTACGCAGCCGCCGAACGTCAGCGCGAGCCAGAGCTGCCGGGACTCCGGAGCGGCGATGGTCAGCGTCAGCACGGAGCCCGCGAGTGCGAGCGCCCAGACGACTCCGATGCCCACCCGATCCCTGCCCATCCGACAATTGTGCCCCAGGCGGACGCCCCTCCCGGCCCGCCGCTAGTATTGCGGGCAGACCAGTTCTGGAGGATCCGTGGCGCAGTTGTTGATACTGACCTCGGCGGGAGGCGCCGAGGTGCTCCCCGCACTGGGGCTCCTCAGCCACCGGACCCGGCAGATCCCCGCGGAGCCCGCCCAGCTCGTGAACGCCCCGAGCTGCGATCTGATCCTGGTCGACGCGCGGCAGGACCTGGCCAGCGCCAAGTCGCTCTGCAAGATCCTGACGACCACGGGCATCAACGTCCCCCTCATCCTGATCCTCACGGAGGGCGGGCTCACGGCCGTCTCGGCCGACTGGGGCGTCAACGACGTCATCCTCGACTCGGCCGGCCCCGCCGAGGTCGACGCCCGCATCCGCCTGGTGATCGGCCGGCTGGCGCAGGAGCAGTCGACCTCGCGCATCCAGGCCTCGGGCGTCGTGATCGACGAGGCCAGCTACTCGGCCAAGGTGCACGGGCGCCCGCTCGACCTCACCTTCAAGGAGTTCGAGCTCCTCCGCTTCTTCGCCACGCACCCCTCGCGCGTCTTCACCCGCGAGCAGCTGCTGAGCGAGGTCTGGGGCTACGACTACTTCGGCGGCACCCGCACGGTCGACGTGCACGTGCGGCGCCTCCGCGCGAAGCTCGGCGACCTGGAGTCGCTGATCGGCACGGTCCGCAACGTCGGATACCGCTTCAACGTGTACGAAGAGGACAATGAGCGAGTCGCTCAACCTGTCCGTTGAGGACCTGGCCGATCCCGCGGTGGCGGCCGGCCTCGAGCACCTGATCGGGCGCGCCGCCTGGTTCGACCACCAGCCCCCCTTCAGCGATCAGACCCTCGTCGAGGCCCGGACCGGCTCGCGCACCCTCCTCGTGGGGCTGCGCGCCGACGTGGTCGTGGCGGCGGCGATCCTCGGCCAGGGCGAGCTCGAGTTCGTCGTCGATCCGGAGTGGCGCGGGGTCGGCTTCGGCACCGCGACCCTCGACCAGGTCCTCGCGAGCGGCCGGACGGGCCTGCTCGCCTGGGCGCACGGCGACCACCCCGCCGCCCGCGCCCTCGCTGCCTCCCACGGCTTCGCCCCGGTGCGCACCCTGCTGCACCTCGAACTCGCGCCGCTCGCCTCCCCCGAGGTCCGCGTCCCCGAGGGCGTCGTCCTCTCGGACGCGCGCGACCTCGATCCGGCCGAGTGGATCGCCCTGAACGCGCGCGTCTTCGCCGCGCACCCCGAGCAGGGGCGGCTGACGGAGGAGGATCTGGCGGCCCGCCGCGCGGAGCCGTGGTTCGACGAGGGCGACTTCCTCCTGCTCCGCGACGCCGACGGCACGCTCCTCGGCTACGACTGGCTCAAGATCGAGCCCGGATCGACGACCGGCGAGATCTACGTCCTCGGGGTCGCCCCCGAGGCGGCCGGACGGGGACTCGGCCGCACCCTGCTGAACGCCGGACTCGCGCGGATGCTCGAGCGCGGCTGCACCGCGGCCGACCTCTACGTCGAGGCCGAGAACCGCTCGGCGGTGGCGCTCTACCGCTCGCTCGGGTTCACGGACGTCTCCGTCGACGTGCAGTACCTGCAGCGCGCCGCGCCGCTGCGCTGAGCCGGCGCTCCTCCACAGGGCCTCCCCCGGCCCCGTTCATCCGGCATTCACGATCCGCGGCACGGAGCCGCCCGGGGCGGTGCCAGGATGGTGGCATGGACGGCGACAACCTGCTTCTCGAAGACGGACTGAGCGATGACCTCGACGACGACTTCGACGACGAGGAGGAGGAGCACTCGGATCCGCTCCTCCCCGACAACCGCTACCTCGACCGGGAGCTGAGCTGGCTCGCGTTCAACCAGCGCGTGCTCGAGCTCGCGGAGGACCCGCTGGTGCCGGCGCTCGAGCGGGCGAACTTCCTCGCGATCTTCTCGTCGAACCTCGACGAGTTCTTCATGGTCAGGGTCGCCGGCCTCAAGCGCCGCATCCTCACCGGGCTCGCCCTGCCGACGAACATCGGCCGAGTCCCGGTCGACGTCCTGACCGACATCTCCGAGAAGGCGCACCTGCTGCAGCAGCGGCACTCGCGGGCGTTCAAGGAGCTCGTCGAGCCCGCCCTGCGCGAGGGCGGCATCGACCTCGTCCGCTGGGACGAGCTGAGCGACGCCGAGCGCACCGTGCTGGACGACTACTTCTCGGCGCAGGTGTTCCCGGTCCTGATGCCGCTCGCGGTCGATCCGGCGCACCCGTTCCCCTACATCTCCGGCCTCTCCCTCAACCTCTCGGTGCGGGTGCGCAACCCGAAGACGCAGAAGGTCGAGTTCGCGCGCCTCAAGGTGCCGCAGATGCTCCCCCGCTTCGTGCGGATCGCCGGCGTCAGGGCACCGGGCGAGCCGATGCGGTTCATCTCGCTCGAGGACCTGATCGCCAACCAGCTGGACGACCTGTTCCCCGGCATGGAGATCCTCGACCACCACGTGTTCCGCGTGACGCGCAACGAGGACGTCGAGGTCGACGAGGACGAGACCGAGAACCTGATCAAGGCTCTCGAGAAGGAGCTGCTGCGGCGCCGGTTCGGCCCGCCCATCCGCCTCGAGGTCACCGACGACATGGACGACGAGACGCTGGGCCTGCTGGTCCGCGAGCTCGACATCACGACCCAGGAGGTCTACAAGCTCCCGGCTCCTCTGGATCTCAGCGGGCTCTTCAGCCTGCAGAAGATCGACCGACCGGACCTGAAGTACCCCAACCACGTCCCGACGACGGCGGTGCAGCTCTCCCCGAGCGAACCGAACCAGCGGCAGGACGTCTTCAAGGCGGTCTCCCGCGGCGACGTGCTCCTGCACCACCCCTACGAGTCCTTCGCGACGAGTGTGCAGTCGTTCCTCGAGCAGGCGGCGGCGGATCCGGACGTGCTCGCGATCAAGCAGACGCTCTACCGTACCTCGGGCGACTCCCCCATCGTCGAGGCGCTGATCGACGCGGCCGAGTCGGGCAAGCAGGTGCTCGCCCTGGTCGAGATCAAGGCGCGCTTCGACGAGCAGGCGAACATCTCGTGGGCGCGCAAGCTCGAGAAGGCGGGCGTGCACGTGGTCTACGGGCTCGTCGGGCTCAAGACGCACTGCAAGCTCGCGCTCGTCATCCGCCAGGAGAAGGGCGGAGTGCTCCGCCACTACTCCCACATCGGCACCGGCAACTACAACCCGAAGACCTCGCGCATCTACGAGGACCTCGGACTCCTGACGGCCGACCCCGAGGTCGGCAAGGACCTCACGCGACTGTTCAACGAGCTCTCGGGGTACGCGATCGAGAAGAAGTTCAAGCGCCTGCTCGTCGCGCCGCGCCACCTCAGGAAGGGCCTGCTCAAGCGGATCGCCGCCGAGACCGAGAACGCCCGCGCGGGGCGGCCCTCGGGCATCCGGATCAAGGTCAACTCGATCGTCGACGAGTCCGTGATCGACGCGCTCTATCGCGCCAGCCAGGCCGGCGTGCCCGTCGACGTCTGGGTCCGCGGGATCTGCGGACTCAAGCCCGGGCAGGAGGGACTGTCGGAGAACATCCGGGTGCGCTCGATCCTCGGCCGCTACCTCGAGCACTCCCGCATCTTCAGCTTCGTCAACGGCGGCGAGCCGGACGTCTTCATCGGCAGCGCCGACATGATGCACCGCAACCTCGACCGCCGCGTCGAGGCTCTGGTGCGGATCGTCGAGCCGGCGCACCTCAGCGAGATCGACGACATGTTCGAGCGGGCGATGGACGAGCGGACGGCCTCCTGGTGGCTCGGCCCGGACGGCGACTGGACGCGGCACCACCTCGACGAGGAGGGCGCTCCGCTCGCCGACCTGCAGAACCAGCTGATGCAGCACATCACCCACCGCAAGCGCGCGGCGACCCGCTCCGCCAACCGGGCCTCCACCCGCTGACGCCCGTGACGGGCACCGTCTACGCAGCAGGAGCGGTGTGCTGGCGGATCATCGAGGGCCGCCCGCACATCCTCGTGATCCACCGGCCGCACCGCCGGGACGTCAGCCTGCCCAAGGGCAAGGTCGATGCGGGCGAGTCGCTCCCGGAGACCGCGGTGCGCGAGATCCGCGAGGAGACCGGGCTCTCGGTGGCGCTCGGGGTGCCACTGGGATGCACCGAGTACACGCTGCCGAGCGGGCGCCCGAAGGCCGTCTACTACTGGGCCGCGCAGGTCACCGAGAAGGCCGTCCTGGCGTCCGACTTCCTCCCGAACGACGAGGTCGAGGCGCTCGAGTGGGTGACGCTCAAGCGGGCCCGGAGCTACCTGACCTATCCGCACGACGTGACGATCGTCGACGAGTTCGCCCGGATCGCCGCGCGCGGGGCGCTCGAGACCTTCGCGATCGTGGTCCTGCGGCACGCGAAGGCGGTGCCCGCCTCCTCCTGGGACGGCCGCGACTCCACCCGCCGCCTCACCGGGCGCGGCCGGGTCGAGGCCGCGGCCGCCGCTCAGGCCGTGGCCGCCTGGCGCCCGCGCCGCCTCGTCTCGAGCACCGCCAAGCGCTGCCGGTCGACCATCGCCCCGCTGTCCGGTCTGGTCAAGAAGCCGGTCAAGCTCCGCGACGACCTCAGCCAGGAGGCGCACGAGCAGGGCACCGCCGACGTCCGCGCCCTCGTCGGCAAGCGGGTCCGCGCCCGCCGCACCGCGGTCCTCTGCAGCCACCGGCCGGTGATCCCCGAAATCCTGCGCGAGATCGCCCTCGCCACGGCGACCCCTCTCGGCGCCTACCTCGACGAGGCGTCCGCGCTCCCGACCGGCGGCTTCGCCGTGGTGCACCTCTCCACCGCCCACCCCGGCTCCGGCATCGTCGCGATCGAGACGCACACGCCGCTGGCCTGACCGCCCGGGCCGCGCTGCGCGACGGGCTCCACGGGCCCCGCCGGACCGGTCCGGTCCCGCGGCCGGGACGCGCCCGACGCTCCTCGCCTTCCCCGCCGCCCCGTCGCTCCGCAATCCCCGGAACGGACCCGTTCACCGCGCGTTCACCGAGCGGTCGGTGCCAGGACACGACCCCTCCGTACTCTCGCTCGCGGGCTGCACCAGGCCCTGTTCTGTTTTCCACGCTTTCCTACCCGAAAGGGATACTTGTGAGATTCTCGCGTCTCGGCCAGGCGGCCGTCGTCGCCGCCGTCGCAGCGATCACGCTGACCTCCTGCGCTGCCAACGAGGCACCGGCCGCAGGCGGCAGCTCCGGCTCCGCCACCACCTCCACGCTCTCGGGCACCATCACCGGCATCGGCTCGTCCGCTCAGGGAACCGCGCAGACCACCTGGGCCGCCGCGTTCCAGACCGCGAACCCCGAGGTCACGGTCAACTACGACCCGCAGGGCTCCGGCGCCGGCCGCACCAACTTCATCGACGGCGCCGCCGACTACGCCGGCTCCGACTCCGCGCTCAAGGACGAGGAGCTCGCGAGCACCTTCGCCGCCTGCGCCCCCGACACCAAGGCGATCGACCTCCCGGTCTACATCTCGCCGATCGCGGTCATCTTCAACGTGGAGGGCGTCGACGAGCTCAAGCTCGACGCGGCCACCATCGCCGGCATCTTCAAGGGCACCATCACCTCCTGGGACGCCCCGGAGATCAAGGCCCTGAACCCCGACGCGACCCTGCCGTCGGCGAACATCACCTCCGTGCACCGCTCGGACGACTCGGGCACCACGCAGAACTTCACCGACTACCTCGCGGCCACCGCGAGCGACGTCTGGGACGCTCCTGCCGCGCAGACCTTCCCGTACCAGAGCGGTGACGGCGCCAAGGGCACCTCGGGTGTCGTCGACGCGGTCAAGAACGGCACCAACACGATCGGCTACGCCGACGAGTCCGGCGCCCAGGGCATGGACATGGCCCAGCTGAAGGTCGGCGACGCGTTCTCGACCATCTCGGCCGACGGAGCCGCGGCTGTCGTCGCCGCCTCGCCCATCGCCGACGGCCGCGAGGAGAACGACCTCGCGATCAAGATCGACCGCACCGGCACCGAGGCGGACGCCTGGCCGATGGTCCTGGTCAGCTACCTCATCGTGTGCCAGGAGTACGCGGACGCCGAGAAGGGCGAGGTCGTCAAGGCCTACGCCTCCTACGTCGCGAGCGAGGAGGGCCAGGAGGCCGCCGCCGCTCAGGCCGGCTCCGCTCCCCTGAGCTCCGAGCTCGCGTCGACCGTCGCCACCGCGATCGAGTCGATCAAGTAGTCCCACCGGCAGGGCCCGTCTCGCAGCACGATCCGCGGGACGGGCCCCGCCTGTGCCGGGCTCGGCCCACCGGACGCCCCCGCCGAGCCCTAGCATCTCCCTGTGCGCCCCGCCGAACCCCTCGTCTGAAGAGAGTCCCCTGGAATGGCAACTGAGACCGTCGTCCGCCCGAAGGCGAAGGTGCGTGTCGGAGATCGGGTCTTCTCGATCTCGACCGTCGCCGCCGGCTCCCTCATCCTCCTCGTCCTCGCCGCCGTCGCGATCTTCCTCATCGCGCAGTCGATCCCCGCGTTCACCGCGCCGGCCGGCAGCCTCCCCGGCGACGCGACGAGCTTCTGGGCCTACGTCGGCCCTCTGGTGTTCGGCACGGTCTGGTCGGCGGTGATCGCCCTGGTGATCGCCCTGCCGCTCTCGATCGCGATCGCCCTCTTCATCTCGCACTACGCGCCGCGCCGCATCGCGATGGCCCTCGGCTACGTGGTCGATCTCCTCGCCGCCGTCCCCTCGGTGGTCTTCGGCCTCTGGGGCGCGACCGTCCTGGCGCCGATGGTGCAGCCCTTCTACCTCTTCCTCAACGTGAACATCGGCTGGTTCCCGCTCTTCGGCGGCCAGGCGTCGGGCACCGGCAAGACGATCCTCACCGCCTCGGTGGTGCTGGCCGTCATGGTCATCCCGATCATCACCGCGGTCTGCCGCGAGATCTTCCTCCAGGCCCCGCGCCTGCACGAGGAGGCGGCGCTCGCGCTCGGCGCGACCCGCTGGGAGATGATCCGCATGGCCGTCCTGCCCTTCGGCGCCCCGGGCATCGTCTCGGCCGCCATGCTCGGCCTCGGCCGGGCCCTCGGCGAGACGCTCGCCGTCGCGATGGTGCTCTCGCCCGCGACGGTCGTCTCCTTCCTCCTGCTGACCTCGCAGAACTCGAACACCATCGCCGCGAACATCGCGCTGCAGTTCCCGGAGGCGAGCGGAGTCGGCGTGAACGTCCTCGTCGCCTCGGGCCTCATCCTCTTCGTCATCACCCTCGTCGTGAACTCGGTCGCGCGGTTCATCGTCAACCGCCGCAAGGCCTTCTCGGGAGCCAACTGATGTCCGCCGCCACCTCGTCGATGCCCTTCTCGCTGCAGGCGGGCAAGCTGCCCAAGGGCACCCCCTGGATGCTGCTCGTCGGCAGCTGGGTCGTGTTCGCCGCCGTGTTCCTGATCCTCCAGGCGGCCGGCATGATGAACGACTTCAGCCTCGTCGGCGCGATCTTCTGGGGCACCGTCCTCTTCGACGTCGCCATCTACGTGGTCTCGCGCCTGGTCGAGGGCGGCCGCAAGGCTGTCGACCGCCTCGTGACCTCGCTGGTCGCGACCGCCTTCATCATCGCGCTGCTCCCGCTGATCTCCCTGCTCTACACGGTCGTCTCCAACGGAGTCGCGCGGTTCGATCCGCTCTTCTTCTCCTCGTCGATGCGCAACGTCATCGACGCGGGCGGCGGCGCGCTCCACGCGATCGTCGGCACGCTCGAGATCACGGCCATGGCCGCGCTGATCTCGGTGCCGATCGGCCTGCTCACCTCGATCTACCTCGTCGAGTACGGCCGCGGCCACCTCGCCCGGGCGATCACCTTCTTCGTCGACGTGATGACGGGCATCCCCTCGATCGTCGCGGGCCTGTTCGCCTACGCGCTCTTCGCGCTGATCCTCGGCCCCGGCGTCCGGATGGGCTTCGCCGGCTCGATCGCCCTCGCCGTGCTGATGATCCCCGTGGTCGTCCGCTCGTCGGAGGAGATGCTGAAGCTGGTGCCGAACGAGCTGCGCGAGGCGTCCTACGCCCTCGGCGTGCCGAAGTGGCTGACCATCGTCAAGATCGTGCTGCCGACCTCCATCGCCGGGATCACGACGGGCATCACGCTCGCCATCGCCCGCGTCATCGGCGAGACCGCGCCGCTGCTGATCGTCGCCGGCTTCACCGCGTCGATGAACTACGACCTCTTCAGCGAGCGGATGATGACCCTCCCGGTCTTCGTCTACACGCAGTACGCGAACCAGGGCCCCGACGCCGAGGCGTTCCTCAACCGGGCCTGGACCGGCGCGCTGGCCCTCATCCTGATCGTCATGGCGCTGAACCTGGTCGCCCGCCTGATCGCGAAGATCTTCGCCCCCAAGCTCGGCCGCTGACACCCACCACTCGGCTCCGGCCGGAATCCCCGAAGGAAGCAATGTCCAAGCGCATCGAGGTCAACGACCTCAACGTCTACTACAGCCAGTTCCTCGCGGTGGAGGGCGTCTCGCTCGCCATCGAGCCCCGCACGGTCACCGCCTTCATCGGCCCGTCCGGCTGCGGCAAGTCGACCTTCCTCCGCACGCTCAACCGCATGCACGAGGTCATCCCCGGCGCGCACGTCGAGGGCGAGGTCCTGATCGACGGCAACAACCTGTACGGCCCGGGCGTGGACCCCGTGCAGGTGCGCCGCCAGGTGGGCATGGTCTTCCAGCGCCCCAACCCGTTCCCGACGATGTCCATCCGGGACAACGTGCTGGCCGGCGTGAAGCTCAACAACCGCCGCATCTCGAAGTCGGACGCGGACGCGCTCGTCGAGCGCTCGCTCCAGGGCGCGAACCTCTGGAACGAGGTGAAGGACCGCCTCGACAAGCCGGGCTCCGGTCTCTCCGGCGGCCAGCAGCAGCGTCTGTGCATCGCCCGTGCGATCGCCGTGTCCCCCGACGTCCTGCTGATGGACGAGCCCTGCTCGGCCCTGGACCCGATCTCGACCCTCGCGATCGAGGACCTCATCGAGGAGCTCAAGAACGACTACACGATCGTCATCGTGACCCACAACATGCAGCAGGCCTCGCGCGTCTCGGACCGCACCGCGTTCTTCAACATCGCGGGCACCGGCAAGCCGGGCAAGCTCATCGAGTACGACGACACCGCGACGATGTTCTCGCGTCCGTCCGTCCAGGCGACCGAGGACTACGTCTCGGGCCGCTTCGGCTGATCCGCCGCAGACGAGAGCGAGCCGCGTCCCTCCGGGGGTCGCGGCTCGTTCTCGTTCGACGTCCTGCACTCCGGGAACGAGAAGAGCCGCACCCCGTTCCCGGAGTGCGGCTCTTCTCGTGCTCAGGCCGTCAGGCGATGTCGATGGCCAGTATCGGGTCCGTGGTCGGAGCCGACGAGCCGCCGGCGTCCTCGACCGTCACCGCGACGACTCCGCCCTCGGCGAGGCTCCCCTCGAGCGGAGCCACGGTGCTGCCCTCTCCCCCGTCGAACGTCCCTGCGGCGACCGGACCGGACGAGCCGATGTACCAGAGCTCGTAGGTCTTGTCGTCCGGCAGCGGCGCGAGGTCGTCCACCACGAGGGCGGAGCGGCCGAGCGAGCTCGACCAGACCAGCGTCGCCTGCTCGCCGGTGGCGACCGTGCCGGTCGTCTCCTGCGCGTCGGGGGCGCTGCGGATCTGCTCCAGAGCCGTCTGCTGCTGCGTCTGGCCGGGACCGGACGAGAGCAGCGGCGGGAGGGTCACTCCGCCGACCACGATCACCGCGGCGGCCGCAGCCGCCGAGAGGTAGACCGCGGGGCGTGCGAACCAGCGGCTCCGGGCGCGGTTCGCGGCGCTGCCGCCACCGTCCCGGCGAGCCGTCGGACCGCTCCGCTCGCCCTCGGAGGCGACGGGGACCAGGCGGGGCGCGGCGGGCGCCTCGTGGTCCTCGTCGGGCTCCTCCAGCGGCAGCTGCGGAGTGGTGGCGATGAGCGCCATCAGGTCGGCCTTGAAGCCCGGCGAGGGCTCCACGGCGGGTGCGTCGGCGACCAGCGCCTCGGCCACCTCGGCGAACGCGTCGGCCTCGCCGCGCGCCTCCGGGTGCTCGGAGAGGAAGCGCTCGTAGCGCTCCTGCTCCTCGGGCGTCAGGATGCCCAGTGCGTGACCCGCCGCGAGATCGCGCGGGTCGTCCATCCCGTCGGGGAGTCGCACATCGTTCACAGGGCCACCCCCATCTCTTCTCGAAGTCTGATCATTCCGTCACGCAGGCGTGTCTTGACGGTTCCCACGGGGCACTGCAGGATCCCCGCGATCTCGCTGTGCGAGTATCCGCCGTAGTAAGCGAGCTGCAGCGCCTGCCGCTGCAGTTCCGTCAGGCGGCCCATGGCGGCCGCGACCTTCTCGTGCTCGAGGGACACCTCCGCCTGCTCGGAGACCTGGTCGTAGTCGCGCCCGAGGTCTCGGATTCCGATGCGCATGTCCCGATCACGGCCGGCTTGAGCCGCGCGGACCCTGTCGATGGCCCTGCGGTGTGCCATCGTGAGGATCCAGGTCGTCGCGCTTCCTTTATTCGGAGCGAAACGCCCAGCGGTTTGCCAGATCTCGAGGAAGACCTCCTGAGCCACCTCCTCGGACTGGGAGCGGTCGACGAGCACGCGGATGATCAGGCCGAGGACCCGGCCCGCCATCTGGTCGTAGAGCACGGCGAAAGCCGCCTGCTCTCCTCCGGCGATGCGCTCGAGGAGGACAGCCGCCTCCGTTGTGGTGTCGTCCGTCATCAGCCCCGCCTCGCCCGCGCCCGGGCTGAAAGATTCCGCGTCATCCAGAAGGCTGTCACGGCCAGGCCTGCTACGACGACCGACACCTCGATCGGATGCGTCACGAATCGGACATCCAGCGCCAACGTGCCGATCGGCACGAGCGCCGGATCGCCCAGCCGGGGGGCCAGCCAGAGGGAGATCACAGCCACCGCCGCAGCGGTGATGCCCGGATAGCTGCGCGGGCGGAGGAGGACCCAGAGCCCGGCGAACAGGTCGAGGACCGCGAGGACGCGCATCACCGTGCCCTGCGAGAGCGAGACGCCCGCGGCGAACTGGGCGCCCTCCGCGTCGTCGACGCTCGGGGCGGCGAGGAGGTAGAGCGCGGCGACGACCAGCAGCCCTGCTCCCGCCCAGACGCGCGCGCCGATCCGGAGAGCTCTGCTGTTCTTCATTCCGCTGGCGCCTGTCTGTGGGGACTCGGGCGAGGATCGACTCCTCCTGGGCCCTCGCCTCGCGCACCGTGGCGGCGATGCGAGCAGAGAAGGGGCCGGACCGCAGAAACGCCTCTCGGCGCGAGGCCGCTCGAAGCGGCTATAAGTGGAGCCCGGGGTTACTGCGATCCGGTTCCCGTCAGTCTACCAAAGGCCTCCGCGGTGGCGGCGAGCGGCGTTCGCAGTGGGTGAACGCGGGTTGCGCGTCACTCCAGGGAGTCGCTCCTCCACAGCCGGGCGCAGCTCACGAGCTCGGCGGCGGTGGTCGAGAGGCGCAGCGCGCGGGTGGTCAGCTCGCTCGCCCGGGCGGGGTTCACCGGCTCCACGTCGTCGGCGACCGAGACGGCTCCGGAGGCGCTCACGCGGCAGAACGCCGCGGCGCGGTCCAGTGCCACCGCGAAGTCGCCGTCGAAGACGCCGCGGAGGATCCGGTCGGCCAGCTCGGTGATCTCGGCCGGCCCCGTGGGCGTGCTCGCTCCGGCGACCACCGGGTCGATCGTGGCGGAGAGCTCAACTCCGCGCTGGTAGAGGAAGCTCGTGCTCTCCGGGTCCTGCCGGATGACCAGCCGCAGCAGGTAGATCCGCCACAGCGCACCCGGCAGGCTCGCCGCGCTGGAGCGCGCCCAGAGCTCGGCGAGGGCGTCGATGCCGTTGTGGTCGGTGTACTCGACGAGGCGGTCGATGACCACCGGGTCCGGGTCGTTCCGGACGCGGCTCAGCAGCGCGATCGCGGTCTCGTGGGCGACGCGGCTGATCTGCGCCGGGTCCTCTCCTCCCTGGAACGCCTCGAAGACGTGGGAGGGGAACTTGGTCGGCTTGTGGAAGCCGTCTGTCATGGGGCCGCCTTCCGCGGTCGTGCGCGCGGACGCTCTCGCGCTCGCGCTCCGTAGGGGGTTCGAGGAGGGTAACGCCCGCGGCTGGGCGGGTATGCCCGCGCGGAACGGGTCCGTCTCCCCGGGACTCGTCGCCTGCACCGCGGGTGTCCGCGGCCCGGTACCCTGGAGCGCGCGGGCCTCTAGCTCAGTTGGCAGAGCAGCGGACTTTTAATCCGCGGGTCGTCGGTTCGAGCCCGACGGGGCCCACCACCCGCTCGCCTGGGCGCGCTCTTCCCCTCGGATCGGCCAGGAGTAGAACCTCTCGGAAAAACGTTGCTGTCGCAACGGGATTCTGGCAAATTACCTGTATGGCCGATCTCGATTCCCAACCGAAGTCAATCCAGTCCCTTTATGGCTGGTACAGCGAAAATAAGCTTTTCGTTAACCGGCGCTACCAGCGGAAGCTCGTATGGACCCTTGAAGAGAAGCAACGCCTTATCGAGTCGGTAGTGAAAAAATACCCGATTCCCGCTATTATCTTGGCGGAACGCCCCGGTGAAACATTCGAAATCATCGATGGGCTTCAACGCCTTTTTACCATCATGTCATTTATCGAGTTGGGCTTCAGCACAATCGAAGGCGACTTCTTCGATGTTCGCCAGTTCCCTACCGCAAAACAACGAATGGATGAGGGCCTCTTCGACCAGAATGACGGCGCCTCTTTGATTAGCAGGTCCGACGTGAGCGCGTTGCTCGATTACACTCTAGCTGTTTCCGTCATGCGAGGGTCAGACGAGAATGAAATTGACGACGTTTTCCGCCGCATCAATACATATGGACATCGACTGAGCGATCAAGAACGACGGCAGGCTGGCGTTCAGGATCAGTTCGCCGAGACTGTTCGGGAATTGTCCTGCACGCTTCGAGGCGACGCTTCGAGTAATATTCTTCAGCTTAGTCAGATGCCTTCAATCAGTATTGATCTGCCGAAGACCAAGCACGGCTACGAAGTAAAAGCTGGCGATACCTTTTGGGTTCAACAAGGAATTCTCCGCTCTACGGACCTTCGAGACAGCATGGATGAGCAATGTATTGCCGACATCGCCGCATGTATTGTCGGCGGACAACTCATCGGTCGATCGAAAGACGCGTTAGATGCGATTTATCAAGCCTCGGATCCTGCCAACAAGAGAATCGATGCCGCACTCAGCGTCCACGGCCCTGAAGCCTTAGGCGACGAGATTAAATACTGCATCGACCAGATCCTTCAAGTCGCCGACGCAACCGGCACGACAGCTCTAAAGAACATCCTTTTTACTAAGAAGACAAACAACGCTTTTCCCGCAGTTTTCGCAACACTCGTTATTGCCTTCCATGAGGTACTGATCGGGGAGAAAAAGACAATTGCCGACTATGCTTCGGTAAAGGCGGCTCTGACGAAGCTAGACGGGCGCATCGACACCGGGCGCGGTTCCGCGACGACCATCGAACGTCGCAAAAATATCGACGCTGTTAAGGGCCTTATAGCTGGACATACGATCGATAGCGACCTCAAGGCCGTATACCACAACCAGTCCTTTTTGGACATTGATGCTGCGATTCATCGCTCGGAAATCGAACTACCAGACTTCGAATTGAAGCAAGGCCTGCTCGCACTGAGTGGGTCGCGATCCGTGCAGCCGGGATTGTTGCAAAAAATTGTCCGCACGATATCTGCAATCTCTAACAATGGACCGGGGCGGGGCGGCACGATATTCGTTGGAGTAACGGACAAAGAAAGTGATGCCACGCGAATTATGAAACTCGACAGCATTCAACCGAGGAAGGTTGGCGCCAGGAAAGTCGTTGGAGTGAAGCGCGAAATGGCAATTCTCGGTGAATCTGCAGAGCAATACTTTGCGAGATGGCGAGACGGTATCAAAAATTCAACGCTCAGTAGCCCACTCAAGGAGAATGTGCTATCTAGCCTTGGGTATCACGACTATTTCGGTTTAGGAGTCATCGTGATCTCGATCCCGCCGCAAAACGAACTGGCCTATGTCGGAGATGATCTTTATATGAGGAGCGGCGACGAGACTGTCGCAGTCTCCGGAGCCAAGTCGATTGCGGCCCTCGTTGCACGGTTCACCTAAACGAGAACCACATAAAGGGCACTTCCCACCCTCCTCAATTGAGTCAGTTGGCAGAGCAGCGGACTTTTAATCCGCGGGTCGTCGGTTCGAGCCCGACGGGGCCCACCACCCGCTCGCCTGGTCGCGCTTTCCGGACAGTGCCAGGGCGCGGACAGGTCGCACCACTACCGTGCAGGAGTGCTGACCTTCCTCCGCGCTCTTCTGCGACGGCCGCGGCTGTGCGAGGCGTGCCGCGTCCGGCCGGCCCGCCGCCGCGATCCGTTCTGCTCGACGGACTGCGCGAAGACGTACTACCTCTACCTCTGACGCCCCGTCCGGGCCCCGGCAATCCGCGACGGCGTCACTCGTGGCAGAGCGACCACACCTCGTCCGGGTAGTCGCGCACCTTCTCGCCGACGAGGAGGCGCCAGCGGCCGTCCTGGTGCTCGAGCAGGCGTCCGGTGACGACCTCCGAGAGCCAGTCGGAGTCGATCCGGTACCAGCGGACGAGGCGGACGGTCGTCGCGGTGTGCGAGACGCGAGACGTCATCGCGGGAGTCCCTTCTCGACGAGGGAGCGGGGTGCTGGGATCAGCGGAGCGTTCGACGGGCGAACGAGGGGTGACCCGCGCCGAGACGACTCCCTTGTCGACCGGCCGGGAGACTGCGGCGGGCGTCCGGCGGACCGGATGCCAGGAACTCTAGACGACCGCGCTGGCGGTGTCTGTCCCGTCGCCGGTCACAGCGGAGCGGCCCCGTTCAGCGCGCTCATAGCTGGACGGTGCAGCCGGCCGACCGCGCCTGCCGGATCGCCGCCGCCTCGCGGGTGCGGGAACGCAGTCTCCTCGCTCGGCGGCGGAGGAGCCGCTCGCTCGGGCCGAAGGCACCGGATTCGAGGAGCTGGCGGAGCGACAGGGTCACCTGCCGGGCCAGACGGGGATCGATGCGGCCGGGGATCCGGATCGCGTCGATGAGGTCGAGGGCGGTGCGCGTGGTGCGGGAGATCGCCATGACCGAACCTTAGGGACGCCGGGCCCCGGTGTGCGCGCCCCGGACGGGGGCGCCGACGGGGACTGATGCTCAGCCCCGGGGCGCCCCGGCGGGATCAGTCGTGCCCGTTGCTGCCGTCGCCGCGGCCCGTGGAGGACTGCAGGCGGTCGATGTGCTCGGAGGCCTGGGCCTTGGTGAGGTCGGCGGGGAGGGTCTCGCCCGCTTCGCGCGCGAGGGTGTCGAGGTAGCTGCGCTGCGGGCCGGTCATCGGCTCGTCGCCGGTGACCCAGTCGGACGGGTCCTTGCTGGCGCTGGTGTCGCTGCCGTCGTCGGCACGGGCGCCGAGGACGTCGCCCTCGGTCTTGACATCGGGATCGGTGGTGTTGTCATCGCTCATGGTGCGACCGTACGCCCGACCACCGACGCCCACGAGGGCTTGCGGAGCGGCGCCGTGCGCCCCGCTTCACGAGCCGAGCAGCGCGTGGGCGACCGTGAAGATGACCAGGCCGGCCAGGGAGCCGACGACGGTGCCGTTGATCCGGATGAACTGGAGGTCCTTCCCGACCTGGAGCTCGAGCTTCTCGGACGTCTCGCGCGGGTCCCAGCGGTGGATCGTGTCGCCGATGATGCTGGCGATGTCGGTGCGGTAGCGGTCGACCAGGTTCGCCGCCACCGAGCCGATCCAGGAGTCGACGGTCGCCGCGAGGCCGGCGTCGGTCGAGAGCCGGCGGCCCAGATCGACGACGATCGACTCGATACTGCCGCGCAGCGGGCTCGCCGGGTCGTCCATCGCGCCGAGGAGCGAGGCCTTCGTCGCCTCCCAGGCGTCCCCCGCGAGCTCGCGGACGCGCGGGCTGTCGAAGGCGCGGTTCTTGATCTCCTCGACGCGGGCGATCAGGTCGGGATCGGTGCCCAGATCCTGCGCCAGCGTGGCGAGGTAGCCGTCGATCGCGATCCGGAACGGGTGCACCTGGTCCTCGCGCACCGCCGCGACGAAGACGAGAGCCTCGCGGTACAGCCGCTCGTCCACCGCTCGGCTGACCGCGGAGGGCAGCCAGCTCGGCAGGCGGCCGCTGACCATGCGGGTGAAGCTCTGCGGGTTCGCGGTCAGCCACTCCTCCGCCTGCTCGACCAGCGTGTCCACGAGTCGCCGATGGTGGCCGGCCTCGACCACGCTGCCCACCAGCGAGCCCAGCGGCGGGCCCCACTGCGGGTCGAGGAGGTGGCGCCGCGCCAGCGCCTCGATCACGCGCTGCACATCGGAGTCGTCCAGCAGGGCGATCGCCGAGCGGACGGCCGCCGCGCTCTCGCCGCCGACACGGTGCGCGTTCTCCGGCTCGGCGAGCCAGAGCCCCGCCCGCCGGGCGATCCCGAAGGAGTCGAGCTTCTCGCGCACGATGGCGCCGCGGAGGAAGTTCTCCTCGACGAACTGCGCGAGGCTCGCGCCGATCTCGTCCTTCTTGGTCGGGATGATCGCGGTGTGCGGGATCGGCAGGCCCAGCGGCCGCCGGAACAGCGCGGTCACGGCGAACCAGTCGGCGAGCGCGCCGACCATCCCGCCCTCGCTCGCGGCCCGGACCCACTGCAGCCACGGGTAGCGCTCCTGCAGGGCGAACGACACGGCGAAGACGACGGCCATCACCACGAGCAGGCCCGTGGCGAGCCGCTTCATCCGGACGAGGGCGACGCGCTTGGCCTCGTCGTCGCGCCCCACCGCCGCGAGGGAGGTCATGACGCGGTGGGGAACCCCTCGTGGCGGATGCCCCACGCGACGGTCCACTCCTCGCCCGGCTCGAGCCAGCGCAGGCCCTGCCCGCTGTTGAACGCCTCGGCCGGAGCGGTCATCGGCTCCACGGCGATCGCGGTCTTCACGTCGTCGCCGTCGGGGAAGATCCGGGTGATGAAGACCTGGATGAAGTTGTGCGACGCGTCGGCCCAGAGGAGCACGCGGCGCCCGTCGGCGGCGCGGAGGCCGTGCACGCTCTCACCGTCGACCATCCGGACGTCGGCCCAGGCGTCGTCGAGCTCGAGGTCGCCGATGCGGCGGCCGGAGCGGAGGTCCCACTCGGTGCCCTCGACCGGCTTCTGCACGGTGGGGTTGAGGCGCTCGTCGACCTCGATGTGCACCGCCGCGTCGACGGTGATCTCGAGCTCGTCGGTCGGCACGTCGCCGATGGCGAGGAAGGGGTGCGTGCCGATGGCGACGGGTGCCTCGTCGGCTCCGACGTTGACGACGCGGTGGACGACCTTCAGCCCGTCGGCCTGCAGCTCGTAGCGGACCGAGGTCTCGAGGTGGAACGGGTAGCCCGCCTGCGGCACGACCGGCGCGGCCAGCTCGACGAAGGAGGGGCCCTGGTCGACGAGGCGGTACGGGGTGCTCACCAGGAGGCCGTGGATGGCGTTGTGGTACTTCGGCTCGGTGATCGCGAGCTGGAGCGTCTCGCCGCGGTGGTGCCAGCGCCCGTCCTTCACGCGGTTGGGCCACGGCATCAGGACGATGCCCGAGCCGAACGGCGGGACGGTGCTCTCCGGGTAGGAGGCGGTGATCTCCACTCCGTCGACCGAGAGGTGGCGCAGCGCTGCGGCCACCTCCGTCACGACGGCGTGCAGGGTGCGTCCCTCGGCGGTGAGGTCGAGGGAGAACTGGCGCCCGGTGGCGGGAGCTGGGGTGAAGTCGGCCATTCCTCGATCCTACGGACTGACGCGCTCGCCGAGCGCCCGGCAACGGGTGACCGCGAGCCCCGCCTCCTCCAGAGCGGCGACCAGTCCGTCGGCGGCTCCCGCACCCGTGAGCAGACGGTCGAACTCGTCGGGAGCGGCGACCCGGCCGAGGTCGACCACTCCGAGCTTCGAGGAGTCGGCGACCACGACCCGGCGGGTCGCCGCCTGCAGCATCCGGCGCTTCAGGGTCGCCTCGGGGAGGTTGACGTTGGTGACGCCGGCTTCGGGGTGCACGCCGGTGCAGCCGATGAAGGCGATGTCGGCGCGGATCCGCTCGAGCATCTCGGACGCGAGCGGCTCGACCAGCGAGTGCTGCAGCGGCCGCAGAGTGCCCCCGGTGACGACGACGGTGAAGCGCGGGATGGCCGGCTCGAGCGCCAGAGCCGTGGAGAGGCCGTTCGTGATCACCGTGACGTCGCGCAGCTCCTCGCGAGCCACGAGCGCGTGCGCGATGGCGAGCGGTGTGGTGCCCACGTCGAGCACGATGCTCTGCCCGGAGGAGACGGAGGCGGCGGCCTCGCGGCCGATCGCGGCCTTCTCGTCGGAGGCGGCGCTCAGGCCCTCCTCGAGCGAGCGCTCGCCGGTCGGCCTAGGCGCGGGGATCGCCCCTCCGCGCACCCGCTGGAGGACGCCCTCGCTCGCCAGCAGTGCGAGATCGGAGCGGACGGTGACGACCGAGACCCCGAGCATGTCGGCCATCGGGGCGACCCCGACGAAGCCCGAGCTCTCGGCGGCCAGGCGCAGCCTCAGCCGGCGCTCGATCGCCGACGTGGACTCCTGCTCGCCGTCCGTCCTCATCCGCCCATCGTGCCCGCGGTCGAGCGGACTTGTCAAAGAGAAAACCAGCTTTCCTTTTCGAAGGTACGGCCCTAGTCTGACTCCTGCCATGAACGAAGCGATCACCCTCTCCGCCGGCGTCGTCAAGCGCCCGCACACGCTGGCCGACGGCCGCGAGCTCCTCTACTTCGACGACGCCGACACGACGCTCCCCCCGGAGCGCGCCGCCGACGCCCGCCACCTCGACCCCCGCCCCGCCACCGCGCGGATGCGCCAGGACGTGCTGACCGGCGAGTGGGTCTCCATCGCCGCGTCGCGCCAGAACCGCGTGTTCCTGCCGCCGGCCGAGCTCGATCCGCTCGCTCCGGCGTCGCCGACGAACCCGTCGGAGGTGCCCAGCCGCTACGACGTCGCCGTCTTCGAGAACCGCTCCCCCTCCTTCGGCCCGCTCCTCGAGGATGCGGACGCGCCCGCCTCGCTGGAGGACCTGCGCACCCTCGGGCTCGGCCGGACGCTGACCAGCGTCGGCCGCTGCGAGGTCGTCTGCTTCAGCCCCGAGCACGAGGGCTCGTTCGCCACGCTCAGCGCCTCCCGCGCCCGGACCGTGGTCGAGGCCTGGGCCGACCGCGTGGGCGCCCTCTCGGCCCTTCCCGGCGTGCAGCAGGTCTTCCCGTTCGAGAACCGCGGCGAGGCGATCGGCGTCACGCTGCACCACCCCCACGGGCAGATCTACTCCTACCCCTACGTCACGCCGCGCACGACCCGTCTGCTCGCCTCGCTCGACAGCTACGGGCCCTCGATGTTCGCCGACGTCCTCGCCTTCGAGCAGGCCGGCGAGCGCGTCCTCCTCCGCGGCGAGCACTTCACCGCGTTCGTGCCGTTCGCCGCACGCTGGCCCGTCGAGGTGCACCTCCTGCCGCACCGCCACGTCCCGGACCTGGCGGCGACCACCCCGGAGGAGCGCGACGAGCTCGCGACGATCTACCAGCGCCTGCTCCGCGGCATCGACGCCCTCTACGACACCCCGACGCCCTACATCGCCGCCTGGCACCAGGCCCCGGTGCACGAGCGCCGCGACGAGGTGCGCCTGATGCTCCAGATCACCTCGCCCCGCCGCGCCGAGACGAAGCTCAAGTACCTCGCGGGGAGCGAGGCCGCGATGGGGGCCTGGATCGGCGACATCGCCCCGGAGACGAGCGCCGCGGCCCTGCGTGCCGCCATCGAACGGGCCGACGCGGCCGTGCTCGAGGCCGGGATCGCCCAGCGCCCCGACGCGGCCCTGCCGGTCGCCGCGCACAGCGACGACTCGCTGCCCGACGGCGCCGCCACTCCCGCAACGACCGCCGCCGACATCGCCGAGGAGAACCGATGACCGCCGCTCCCGCCTCCCTGACCGCCGTCGCCGAGAGCGCGGCCGCCGCCTTCGAGCGCACCTTCGACCGGCCCGCAGCGGGCGTCTGGGCCGGCCCCGGTCGTGTGAACCTGATCGGCGAGCACACCGACTACAACGACGGCTTCGTCTTCCCCTTCGCCATCGACCGCGCCACCGCGATGGCCGTCGCTCCGCGGGAGGACCGCCTCATCAGGATCAGCAGCGCCTTCTCGCCCGAGGTGATCGAGGTCGCCCTCGACGAGCTCGGCCCCGGCGCCGTGACCGGCTGGTCGGCCTACCCGCTCGGCGTGGTCTGGGCGCTCACGGAGTACGGCGTCGACCTGGGCTCCCGCTCGGGCTTCGACGCGTACGTCGACTCCGACGTGCCGGTCGGCGCGGGGCTCTCGAGCTCGGCGGCGCTGATGTGCGCGATGGCCGTCGCCCTCGACGAGCTCTGGGACCTCGGCTTCGACCGCGCGACGATGGCCCGCGTCGGCCGCCGCGCCGAGAACGTCGCGGTCGGCGCCCCCACCGGGATCATGGACGAGTCCGCCTCCCTCTTCGGGGAGCGCGACGCCGCGGTGTTCCTGGACTGCCGCAGCCTCGACACCGAGGTCATCCCCCTCGGCTTCGAGGAGGCCGGGCTCGTCCTGCTCGTCGTCGACACCCGCGTCGAGCACGCTCACGCCACCGGCGGCTACGCCGAGCGGCGCGCCTCCTGCGAGCTCGGCGCCGCGACCCTCGGCGTGCCGTCGCTCCGCGAGCTGACGGTCGACGACCTGCCGCGCGCCGAGGAGCTCCTCGACGACGTCACCTACCGGCGGGTGAAGCACGTCGTGACGGAGGACGCCCGCGTGCTCGAGACCGTCCGCACCCTGCGCGAGCACGGCCCGCGGGCGATCGGCGATCTGCTCGACGCCGGCCACGTCTCCCTCCGCGACGACTTCGAGATCTCGGTGCCCGAGCTCGACACCGCCGTCGAAGCGGCGCGCGGCGCCGGAGCGATCGGCGCCCGGATGACCGGTGGCGGCTTCGGCGGCTCCGCGATCGCCCTCACTCCGGTGGAGAAGGAGGAGGAGGTCCGCGCCGCGGTCCTCGCCGCCTTCGCCGAGAAGGGCTTCACGACTCCGGAGCTCTTCCTGGTCACGGCCGCCGACGGCGCGGGCCGCGTGCTCTGACCCCTGCCCTCGTCGACGCCCCTTGCGATCTCGGATCGCAGGGGGCGTTCGTCGTCGAGTCGGCGCTACGGCGCCGGATCCGGCGGGACGACGGCCCGCGCCTCTCCCCCGGTGACCCGCACCAGCTCGTCGAAGCCGGTCGGGTAGACGGTGTGCGCGTGCCCGGCCGCCGCCCAGACGACTTCGTAGGCGGCGAGGGCCGTGTCGACCACGGTGCGCAGCGGCGCGGGATGACCGACCGGCGCGATCCCGCCGATCGTCTGGCCCGTCGCGGACTTCACGTCGGCGGCCGGCGCCCGGGTGACCGATCCGCCCAGCTGCACGCCCAGCCAGGCGGTGTCGACGCGGTGGCCGCCGCTGGTCAGGACCAGCAGCGGCGCACCGTCGAGCAGGAACACCAGCGAGTTGGCGATCTGGCCGACGTCGACGCCCAGCGCCTCTGCCGCCAGCGCGGCCGTCGACGCGGCCGAGTCGAGCCAGCGCACGGCCGGATGCACACCGTGCCGGTCGAGGTCGGCGAGGACGCGGTCGACGGCCGGGTGGCTCCGTTCGCTCATGCCGCCGAGGCTAGCGCCCCGGCCGGGCTCACTTCTCGAACGTGGACGCGTCGATCACGAAGCGGTAGCGGACGTCCGAGGCGAGGACGCGCTCGTAGGCCTCGTTGATCTGCGAGGCCGAGACGACCTCGACCTCGCTCGCGATGCCCTTCTCGGCGCAGAAGTCGAGCATCTCCTGGGTCTCGCGGATGCCGCCGATGCCCGAGCCCGCGAAGGACCGGCGGGCGCCGAAGAGCGTGAACACGTGCAGCGGCAGCGCTTCGGCCGGAGCGCCCACGTTCACCATCGTGCCGTTGCGGCGCAGGAGTCCCAGGTAGGCGTCGAGGTCGAGGGGCGCGCTGACCGTGTTGACGATCAGGTCGAAGGTGTTCGCGAGATCGGTGAAGGTCGCCTCGTCGCGCGTCGCGTAGTAGTGGTCGGCGCCCAGGCGGAGGCCGTCCTCCTTCTTGCTCAGGGTCTGCGAGAGCACGGTGACCTCGGCGCCCATCGCGTGCGCGAACTTGACGGCCATGTGGCCGAGCCCGCCGAGGCCGACGACGGCCACGCGCTTGCCGGGGCCCGCTTCCCAATGCGAGAGCGGCGAGTAGGTCGTGATGCCCGCGCACAGCAGCGGAGCGGCGGCCTCGTAGGGGATCGACTCCGGGACGCGGAGCACGAAGTCCTCGACGACGACGACGTGCGTGGAGTAGCCGCCCTGGGTGATGGTGCCGTCGCGGTCGACGGAGGCGTAGGTGCCGGTGTTGCCCTTCAGGCAGTACTGCTCCTCGCCCGCGAGGCAGTTCTCGCACTCGCGGCAGGAGTTCACCATGCAGCCGACGCCGACGCGGTCGCCGACGGAGTGCTTGGTGACCTCGGAGCCGACCTCGGCGACGACGCCGACGATCTCGTGGCCGACGGTCAGCGGGTACGCCACCGGACCCCAGTCGCCGCGGACGGTGTGGATGTCCGAGTGGCAGATGCCGGAGTAGGCGATCTCGATGAGCACGTCGTGCGGTCCGACGTCGCGGCGCTCGATGGTGGTGGGGACGAGCGGCTCGGTCGCGGAGGGAGCGGCGTAGGCGGTGACGGTGAGCATGGGTTCTCCTCGTGGGGCGGGAAGCGCTCCGAGGACGTGTCCGACGGGGTGGGGGACGCGAGAGCGCCCGGCCACGCTACCGGCAGGCGACTGGACGTCGCCCCCGAGCGCGGTCCGGCGAGGGTCCCGTGGCGAGGAACCGGTCAGCGCAGGGCGCGCTCTGCCGCCGTCACCACGTTGTGGATGAGCATCGCCCGCGTCATCGGGCCGACGCCTCCGGGGACCGGCGAGAGCCAGCCCGCGACCTCCGAGACCTCCGGAGCGACGTCGCCGGTCAGCTTCGCCCGGCCCGTCTCGGGGTTCTCGACCCTCGTGATGCCCACGTCGAGCACGGCGGCGCCGGGCTTCACCCAGTCGGCGCGGATGAGCCCGGGCACGCCCACGGCCGCCACCACGATGTCGGCGCGGCGCACCTCCGCGGCGAGATCGGCCGTGCGGGAGTGGGTGAGAGTCACGGTGGCGTCGAGGCCCTTCCGCGTGAGCAGGAGCCCGAGCGGACGGCCGACGGTGAGCCCGCGGCCGATGACGACGACGTGCCTGCCCGAGGTCGGGATCCCGTGGCGCTGCAGCATCTCGACGATGCCGTTCGGCGTGCAGGGCAGCGGACTGTCCAGCTCGCCCTCGACGCCGAGCACCAGGCGGCCCAGGTTGGTGGGGTGCAGGCCGTCGGCGTCCTTGTCCGGATCCATCAGCTCGAGCATCGCGTTCTCGTCGATGCCCTTCGGCAGCGGGAGCTGGATGATGTACCCGGTCACGGCCTCCGAGTCGTTGAGCTGCCGGATGGCGGCGCGGATGTCGTCCGCCGACGCGGTCGCCGGGAGGTCCACGCGGATCGACTCGATCCCGACCTCCGCGCAGTCGCGGTGCTTGCCCGCGACGTACGAGCGGGAGGCGGGGTCGTCCCCCACCAGCAGCGTGCCGAGCCCGGGCACGACGCCCCGTTCGCGCAGAGCGGCGACCCGCTCCGCGATCTCCGTCTTGACAGCGGTCGCCGTCGCGACTCCGTCGAGTACCTGTGCCGTCATCGCGGTCTCCTCGGTCGTGGCGCGGCGGAGGGGAGCGGTGCCCCGGCCTCCGCCGCGCGGGTGGTGCAGCGGATCGACTACAGCCCGGGGTAGAGCGGGAAGTCGTCGGTGAGGCGGGCGACCCGGCCGCGCAGCGCCTCGAGGTCGGCCGAGGGCTTGAGCGCCTCGGCGATGACGTCGGCGACCTCGGTGAACTCCGTGTCGCCGAAGCCGCGGGTCGCGAGCGCCGGCGTGCCGATGCGCAGGCCCGAGGTGACCATCGGCGGGCGGGGGTCGAACGGCACGGCGTTGCGGTTGACCGTGATGCCGACCTCGTGGAGGCGGTCCTCGGCCTGCTTGCCGTCCAGAGGCGAGTCGCGCAGGTCGGCGAGGACGAGGTGGACGTCCGTGCCGCCGGTCAGGACGTCGATGCTCTCGGCTTTCGAGTCGGCCGCCGTGAGGCGCTCGGCGAGGATCTGCGCGCCGCGGATGGTGCGTGCCTGGCGGTCGGCGAACTCGGGCTCGCCGGCGAGCTTGAACGCGGTCGCCTTCGCGGCGATCACGTGCATCAGCGGGCCGCCCTGCTGGCCGGGGAAGACGGCCGAGTTCAGCTTCTTGGCGTACTCCTGCTTCGCGAGGATGAGCCCCGAGCGCGGGCCGGCCAGCGTCTTGTGGACGGTGGTGGTCACGACGTCGGCGTAGGGCACCGGCGACGGGTGCAGCCCGGCCGCCACGAGGCCGGCGAAGTGGGCCATGTCGACCCAGAGCTTCGCGCCGACCTCGTCGGCGATGGCGCGGAACGCCTCGAAGTCGAGCTGACGGGGGTAGGCGGACCAGCCGGCGATGAGCACCTGCGGGCGGACCTCGAGGGCCTTCTCGCGGACCGCGTCCATGTCGATCCGGAAGGTCTGCGGGTCGACGCCGTACGCGGTCGCGTTGTAGAGCTTGCCCGAGAAGTTCAGCTTCATGCCGTGGGTCAGGTGGCCGCCGTGCGCGAGCTCGAGGCCGAGGATGGTGTCTCCGGGCTGCACGAGGGCGGCGAGCGCCGCGGCGTTGGCGGAGGCTCCGGAGTGCGGCTGGACGTTGGCGAACTCGGCACCGAAGAGGGCCTTGGCCCGGTCGATCGCGAGCTGCTCGGCGATGTCGACGTACTCGCAGCCGCCGTAGTAGCGGCGTCCGGGGTAGCCCTCGGCGTACTTGTTGGTCAGGACGGAGCCCTGCGACTCGAGGATCGCGCGCGGCACGAAGTTCTCGCTGGCGATCATCTCGAGGTAGCCGCGCTGGCGGTCGAGCTCCTGCTGGAGCACGGCGGCGATCTCGGGGTCGACCACCGACACGGGCTGGTCGAACGAGGCGGCGACGCCGGGGCTGGCGGGGGAAGAGGACACGGACGCTCCTTGGCTGGGAAACGGAAGGGGCCCGGCAGGTCGCGGCGGCGCGACACGGCTCGTTCGGGCGACCCGATCTACGGTATCCGTTCCAGCCCAGGCGTGCGGCGGGAAAAGTGTCCGGGGCGCTGCCCCGGAGGAGGTGCCGCTCCCTGATGGTCACCCATCCGAACGCCAGTCGCGGCGGCCTCACTCTAGCAAGGGGGCAGAGTGGCGCGGGAGACGCGCCACTCTGACGAGGGCCGCTCGGGTCCGTGCGACGATCCCTCGGTCGGCGCCGGTGCGGGGCCGGTGAGGAGGGCGCCGCAGTGGCATCTCGACACGGCTCCGAGCGCATCGATGATCGGAGCGACAGCGAGCTCCTCGCGCTGGTCCGGAAGGGCCGCACGGACGCCGTGTCCGAGCTCTGGCGCCGGCACTCCGCGGCCGGCCGCACCGTGGCCCGGGCGTGGGCGAGCAGCTCCGATCCCGACGACCTGGTGTCGGAGGCGTTCCTCCGCGTCCTCCGGGCCGTCGAGAGCGGCGGCGGACCCGAGGGCGCCTTCCGCCCGTACTTCTTCACCGCCGTCCGCAACGTCGCGGGGTCCTGGGCCCGGCGGGGCAGGCACGAGCGGCCGTTCGACGAGGCCGACCGCGCCCTCCCCTCCGCGGGCCCCGATCCCGAGTCGCACGCCCTCGCCGCCCTCGAGCGGGACCTGGGCGCGCGCGCGTTCCGGACGCTGCCGCCGCGCTGGCAGGAGGTGCTCTGGTACACGGAGGTGGAGGGCCTGTCCCCCGCCGCCGCCGCGCCGCTGATGGGGCTGCGGCCCAACGCGGTCGCAGCGCTCGGGGTCCGGGCGCGGGAGGGGCTGCGCTCCGCGTGGATCCGGGAGCACGTGGCGGACGCCTCGGCGACGGGCGAGTGCGAGTGGGTGCTCGAGCGGGCGGGGACGCACGCGCGAGGACGTGCGCCGGCCCGCGACAGGCGCCGCATCGACCGGCACCTGGAGGGGTGTCTCTCCTGCCGCGAGGCGCTGTCGGAGGCCGAGAGCACCGCGCGCCGCCTCGCCTCGGTGCTGCTGCCGCTGACCGCCGGAGTGAGCGGTGCGGCCGCCTGGGCGGCGGGCGGAGGCTCCGGCGCGGCCGCCGGTCCGCTGCCGAGCGCGGTCCGGGCGTCGAGAGCGGTCCGGGCGTCGGGAGCGGGCAGCGGAACGGGCGTGGTCGTCGCCGCGTCCGCTGCGGCGGCACTCGCGGTCGCGGGAGTCGTCGGGACGGCACTGCTGCTGTCGGGGAGCGGGAACGGGGCGGTCGTGGCGGCGATGGACGCCGCCACCCGGGAGGACGAGGGCGGAACGGCCGAGACACCTGCGCCGACGGCGAGCGGAGGAGCGACGGCGAGCGCCGACGGGTCGGAGACCGACCCGTCGGCCGCGGACCGCGCGAGTGCAGGAGCGGACGGCGTTCCGGCGGGGCGGTCCAGCGAATCCGGCTCCGCTCCGAGGAGCACGGTGCCGGCCGGGGACGGAGGGGCCGATGCCGGAGCGACGCGCGCGACCCTCGGGAGGACGGGACGCCCGCCGCAGCGGGAGTCGTCCCCCGATCCTGTCGGCGCACCGGCGTCGAGTGGGATCGAGGCGGACGCCTCACCGGCTCCTGCCGCGGACCCGGATCGCCCTGCCGCGACCGGCAGCGCGGCACCGGCGCCCTCCCCCGCCGTCACCGCGGCTCCGACACCCTCCGGGTCGCCGGGGGTCGCGACCGGGAGCTCCGCGCCGAGCCCGGTCGGCACCGGCCCGAGCCTGCCCTCCGGTCCGGTCCGGCCCTCCGTCCCGAACACGACTCCCGCACCGGGCACTCCGGCTCCGGCACCGGGCACTCCGACTCCGGTCGCGACCCGGGCGCCGAGCACATCCGGTCCGGTCGCGACTCCTGCGCCGAGCGCTCCGACACCGGTCGCGACACCGGCTCCGGGCACTCCGGCTCCGGTCACCACTCCCGCACCGAGCACCCCGACACCGGCGCCGACGACTCCGCGGACCCCCGCGGCTCCCGTCGGAACTCCGGCGCCCGCACCGACCGCGACACCTGCACCGCCCGCCGCGGCCGCGCCGACCCTCGCACTCGACACCGACGGCCGGCTGCTGCCCGATGCCCTCGGCACCGCCGCGCCCGGCGCCGAGGTGATCCTCGAGGACGCCTCCGACGGACGCCGCTGGGGATCCGCCACCGCCGACGCCGCCGGCTCCTGGACAGTGCCGGCGCTCCCCCTCCCCGCCGGCACGACCGCGGTGCTGGCGCGCACCGCCGCAGGAGTCAGCGCCCCCGAGACGGTCGACCTGCGCGCTCCGGTGCTCCTCGCCCGGGCCGCATCGAGCGGGGGCGCGGTCGGCGTGCTCGTGCTCGCCGATCCCGACGCGGACGGCCTCGACCTCCTGGTCGACGGCGAGCAGGTGCGATCCCTCGCTCCCGGTGCCCCCGTCCTCGCTGCGACCCTGCAGGTCGGCCCCGGGAGGCACGCGATCGGGGTCCGCTACTCCTCCCCGGCCGGGCGGACGGGACCCGTCGCCGCCGTGCCGGTCGACGCGGGCTGAGGCGCGCGGACCGCCCCGTGCCCCACCGTTATCCTGGGCGGATGCAGCCCGAACCCGCCGCGTCCGCGACTCCCCGGCCCGCCTCCGCGAGCACCCGTCCGACGGGCAGCGACGCCGCGTGGTCCGGCACCCGGCCCACGGGCAACCACTGGACCCTCACGTTCGCCTGCCCCGACCAGCCCGGCATCGTGCACGCCGTGTCCGGCGCCGTCGTCCAGGCCCGCGGCAACATCACCGAGAGCCAGCAGTTCTCGAGCGCCGACACCGGCCGCTTCTTCATGCGCCTGCAGGTGGAGTCGCCGATCAGCCGCGAGGAGTTCGCGGCCGCGCTGCTGCCGATCACCGAGCACTACGGGATGACCTGGCGCCTCGATGTCGTCGGCCGACCGCTGCGCACCCTCGTCCTCGCCTCCACCGCCGCGCACTGCGTCAACGACCTGCTCTTCCGCCAGCGCGCCGGGCAGCTCGCGGTGGACATCCCGATGATCCTGTCCAACCACGGCAGCCTCCGCGACCTCGCCGAGTTCTACGGCGTGCCCTTCGAGTCGCGACCCGTGGTCTCGCCGGAGTCGAAGCGCGGGTTCGAGGAGCGCGTGCTGGAGGTCGTCGAGGAGCACGACGTCGAGCTCGTGGTCCTGGCGCGCTACATGCAGATCCTCTCCCCCGAGCTCTGCGCGCGCCTGGCCGGCCGCGCCATCAACATCCACCACTCGTTCCTGCCGGGCTTCAAGGGCGCGAACCCCTACAAGCAGGCGCACGCCCGCGGCGTCAAGCTGATCGGCGCGACCGCGCACTTCGTCACCAGCGATCTCGACGAGGGGCCGATCATCGAGCAGAACGTGGTGCGCGTGGACCACTCGCACTCGGTCGCCCAGCTCGTGGCGATCGGGCAGGACGAGGAGAGCCGCACGCTCACGCAGGCGGTCAAGTGGTTCGCGGAGGACCGGGTGCTCCTCGACGGGGCCCGCACCATCATCTTCCGCTGACCTCCGGCGGCTAGTGTGGTCGGCGTGAATCGAGCAGGAGCGGACACCGCGGGCACCGACATCAGGATCGGCCCGAACGCGATCCTCCGCTTCCTCCTGGAGCTCGTCGCGCTGGCGACCTTCGCCCTCTGGGGCTTCGCGTCGTGGGACCTCCCGTGGAACATCGTCCTCGGCATCGGCGCTCCGGTGGTCGCCGCGCTGATCTGGGCGCTCTTCCTCTCGCCGCGCGCTGTCCTCGCGATCGACGTCTACGGCCGTTCGCTGATCGAGCTGCTCGTGATGGGCGCCGCCGCGCTGGCGTGGCTGGACCTCGGCCAGCCGGTCGTCGCGATCGTCTTCGGCGTCCTCGCCGTCGTCTCCGGCGTCATCGCGGGACGCCGCTCCCTCTGAGCCGGACGTCGGCCGCCCAGGCCGAGGGAGCGCTCGCCCGGAGCCGGGCACCGCTGTCGTCGAGCGGGCATCGCGGGCTCTGAGCGGAACCGACCGAGTCGGTGCGGGCACTGCCCCGAGCCCTGCCCCCGCGCGTGGCTCGCGCGCTCCTGATCCCGACCGCATCGCGAGCCGACCCGTCTCCGCCTCCCCTGCCCGGGAACGGCGAACGGCCGCCCCCGCCGCTCCAGGAGGAGCAGGGGGACGGCCGTGCGCGGCGGTCGCGGAGGACTACTCCGCGGCGCCCGCCTCACGCTGCGCCAGGGCGCGGCGTCGGAGGCCGGTGATCACAGCACCCGCACCGAGGAGGGCGAGGGCGGCGGCTCCGAGGAGACCACCGTCGAAGCCCGTCGACGGGAGGCCGCCGGCGCCGTGGCCGGGCGCGCCCGGTCCGGCGGTCGGCGTGGAGGTGGGCTCCCCCGGTCCGGCGGTGGGGCCGGCCGTCGGCGTCGCGGTCGGCTCCGGGGTGCCCGTGGGCTCCGGAGTCGCGGTCGGCGTCGGGGTGGGGGTGACCGCCTCGGTGACGTCGACGCTCACGAGCGTCGCGAGTCCCGAGTCGGTGTAGGCGACACGGCCGAGGTAGCGGGCCGGGCCCGCCAGGTTCGACCAGGAGACCGCGTACGCGATCGGCTCGCCCTGCACCGCGTCGACCACGGCGGGGTCGGCGCTCAGCGAGCCGAGACCGTTCTCCGGAGTGATGACGAAGCTGCGGAAGTCGAACGTGACGGTCGGGGATCCCGGAGCGGTCGAGTAGACATCGGCCTGGACCGTGTACTCGCCCGGGGCGGGGTCGGCGATGTCGACGCGCTCGTCGGCCGAGCCGGTCGCCGAGGTGAAGACCGTGTCGGTGCTCTCACTGGTGACGGTGAGGTCGAGGTCGGCCGCGTCGTCGAGCGAGTCGAGGTCGAAGCGGGCGAACTCGGCGCCCTCCGGCACCACGACGGTGGTCGTCAGCGACTTCCCCGTGGGGAGCGTCGCCGAGTGTCCGTCGGCGGCGGTGGCGTCCTCGGCGAGGACTCCCTCGGCGAGACCGCTCGCGGTGAGCGGCAGCGCGCCGGTGATGCCGGGTGTGACCGTCACCGTGCCGGTGCCGGTCGAGCCGGTGCCGGAGACCTCGTAGGGCGCGTCCAGGAGGACGGGGCGCACCGCGATCGGGCTGCGGACGTCGTGCTCCGCGCTCGCCCAGGTCAGGTAGCCGGTGGCGAACTGATTGAGCGCCGCCGAGCCGGTGGTGAAGGAGACCGTGTACTCCGCCGTCTGGCCCGCACCCGTGAAGGAGAGGGTCGAGGGCGAGACGACGGTGTCGATGCCGGCGAGGCCGTCGACCGAGGCGGTGTAGGTGCCTGCGCCGGTCGAGGTGACCGTGCGGGTCACGGTCTGCGTGCCCGCGAGGGCGCCGATCGCGATCGAGGCCTGGTTGAGGTCGGACGGGTCGATCGCGGCGATCGGGTCGATCACCGGGTTCGAGGTGAAGACGTAGCCGGCGCCCTTGAGGAAGGCGATCCAGTCCTCGGTGCCGCTCTGGTAGAGCAGTCCGGGGTCGAGGAACGCGGCCGGGTCGACGTGTCCGGCACCCTGGGCGAAGACGTCCTCGGACGCGGCGCCCGACTGGTCGACGCTGTCGTAGGCGGAGGTCATCATGGCCGACTTCACCGCGGACGGCGTGGCCTTCGGGGTCGCGCCGAGGATCAGCGCGCCGAGGCCCGCCACGTGCGGCGACGACATCGAGGTGCCGGACTCGAACGCGAAGGCGGGGTCGTCGCCCTCGGCGTTGAAGCTGTCGGCCAGGATCGCGACGCCGGGCGCCGTGAGGTCGGGCTTCAGCACGTCGGCGCCGTCCGCCTCAGCGGGTCCGCGCGACGAGAAGCCGGCGACCTGCGGGACGGGGATGGAGGCACCGGACGAGTTGCCCTCGGAGAGGTTCACGGTCGCACCGGCGGTGCCGGCGTAGGTCGTGATCGCCTGGTAGGCCTGCGAGTCGATCTGGATGCTGGGGACCGAGTGGTCGTCGACGTGCAGGGCGTTCGGGGTCGGGTTGAGCAGCAGCATGCCGATGCCGCCGGCCCGCTCGACCTCGGCCGACTTGGAGACGCGCGCGGTGACGCCCGCGGTGCAGGCGACGACCTTGCCCTTCACCTTGTCGGGGTCGAGGGTGCCGGTCTCGCAGATGGCGGGGTTCTCGGTGCCCGAGCGGACGACGTCGGCGCTGTTCACCAGCGGTCCGGTGACGTCCTCGTGGACCGAGATGGATCCTCCGACGAACTTCTGGCCGTCACCGAGGGTGGCGGTCGCCGTGTAGGTCGGGATCGAGGACGCGGCGACCGTGGTGTACCAGGGCGACGCGTGGTCGAGCGTGGAGGCGCCCGCACCGGAGTTGCCGGCCGAGGCCGCGACGAAGACGCCGGCGGCGGCGGCGTTGAGGAACGCCTCGTCGATCGCGGTCAGGGTCGAGGTGGCCGAGCCGCCGCCGATGGAGAAGTTGATGACGTCGACGCCGTCCTTGGTCGCGGCGTCGATGGCCGCGAGGATGCCCGCTCCGGAGCAGAAGTCGTCGTCGTCGGTGCCCTCGTCGGGTCCGTTCCAGCAGACCTTGTACGCGGCGACCTTGGCGGCCGGGGCGACTCCGGAGATCTTCCCGTAGTCGTAGCCGTCGACGCTCGCCTCGACGCCGTTGTTGCCGGCTGCCGTGCTCGCGGTGTGCGAGCCGTGTCCGTCGGCGTCGCGCGGGGAGCGGTACTCGGGGTTGTCCGTCGAGCCGACCTCCTCGTCCGCGAGGAACCAGCGTGCGCCGATGAGCTTCTGGTTGCACTCGTCGCCGTCCCACTGCTCGGAGGCGGGGAGCCCCGGCGAGCAGGAGCCGACAAAGGTTCCGCCGTCCGACTTCACGAAGGAGGTGGTGGTGCCGTCCGTGTAGGGGGCCGCTCCGGGCGAGGTCGCCAGGGGCGCGCCCGCGAAGGAGGGGTTCTCGGGCGCGATGCCGGAGTCGATGACGCCGACGACGACGCCTTCGCCCGCCTTGTCGATGCCGCCCAGCTTCTGCCAGACGCCGTTCTCGCCCTCGAGGCCGAGGAAGTCGGTGGAGCGCTGCTGTCCGGTGTCGGGCACCGGGATGCCGGCGGCGGCCGCGGCGAGCGGCGAGGCCTGCGCGGCGCGGTCGACCTTCAGGTTCTCGACCTTGCGCACCTGGGCGACGTCGCGGCGGCTCGCGAGCTCGCCCGCCTGCTCGCCCGAGAGGGTCGCGGAGAAGCCGTTGAGGGCGACGGTGTAGTGGTAGCCGATGGCGGCGTCGACCGCGGAGGCGACGTCCTCCTGGCGCTGCTCCAGGTGGGCGGAGTAGTCCTCCACCGGAGCCGAGGCGGCCTGCAGCTGCGCACCGTCGACGGGCGCGGTGCGCGCGAAGCGGGCGTCGCTGCCCTGGTAAGTGGCCGCGGAGGGCTCGACGAGGGTGACGACGTAATCGCCGTCGTCGAAGCTCTGGCCGACGGAGAGCCCGCCGACGAGCGAGGCGCTGCCGGCGAGAGGGGCGGCACTGGCGCCGGTGGTGGCGAAGGCCGCGGTCGCGGCCACTCCGAGGACGGCGAGGCCCGCGAGGATGCGCCTCTCAGCGCGGCGGACGGGTGGTCGGTGGGACAGGTGGATCGGCAATCGATGTCCTTACTCACATTCGCTGGGAACCGGATCGGTTTCCACACAGAAACGACCCTACGAACTCGATTGCCCAGCTTTGTTACGAACAGGTAACGAAGTTGACGCCGAGGCGGCCCGCGGCAGTGGCACTCCCGCCCCCCGAGTGCTGATCTGCTGGCGTTGAGCCGGGTCGGCTCGACTCCTGGAACTCTTCGTTGCACGACTGAACGGAGTGATCTCATGGTTGTCACCTACGACCCCGTCCGCGAGCTGGACCGCCTCGCCATCGCCCTCCTCGGCTCCGGCCAGGGCCCCGCTGGATGCCGATCGACCTGTACCGGGACGGCGACCACGACGTCCTCACCGCCGACCTCCCCGGCATCGACCCGGGATCCGTCGACGTCGACGGTCAGCTCCTCACCATCCGCGCCCAGCGCACCGTCGCGAGCGGCGACGACGTCACCTGGATCACCCGGGAGCGCCAGTCGGCGACCTTCGTCCGCCAGCTGAGCCCCGGCCAGGGCGTCGACACCGAGCGCATCGCCGCGTCCTACGACAACGGCGTGCTCTCGGTGACCATCCCGGTCAGCGAGAAGGCGCGCCCCCGCCGCATCGAGGTCGTCTCGACCGCCCGCCCCGAGCAGGTGCGGATCGGCGAGGCGGCGGCCGAGTAGGACGACGACGGAGGGCCCGTCCGCGGTCGTGCGGGCGGGCCCTCCGCCTGCCCGCACGCCCTACGCTGGCCGGATGCGCGCCTCCTCCTCAGACACAGCCGTCGGCGTCCTGCTCCCCCGAGATCTCCCCGCCTCCGAGGTGCTCGGCTACGCCCGCCGCGCCGAGGAGCTCGGCTTCGACGAGCTCTGGGTGGTCGAGGACCTCGGCTTCCGCGGCGGCATCGCCCAGGCCGGCGCGGTGCTCGCCGCCACCGAGCGGATCGTCGTCGGCATCGGCATCCTGCCCGCCGCCGTCCGCACGGCGGCCTTCACCGCGATGGAGCTGGGCACCCTCGCCGAGCTGTTCCCCGGCCGCGTCCACGCCGGCATCGGGCACGGGATGCCGCACTGGATGCGCGGCCTCGGAGTCTGGCCGCGCAGCCCGCTCTCCCTGCTCGAGGAGCAGTTCGACGCGATCCGCTCACTGCTCTCCGGCGAGCGCACCGACCGCTCCGGCCGCTACGTGCACGTGGACGCCCTCGTCCTGGAGTCGCCGCCCGCCGTCGTGCCGCCGCTGCTGGCCGGCGTCCGCGGACCGAAGTCGCTGGCGCTCGCCGGCCGGATCGCCGACGGGGCCGTCCTGGCCGAGCCCGTCACTCCGGAGTACCTCGCGGCGGCCCGCGGCCACCTCGGCGGCACCGGGCGGATCGTCGCCTACAACGTGGCCGCCGTGGACGACGACGCGGCCGCCGCGCGCGACGCGGTCCGGCCCGGACTCGAGTGGATCGGCGAGCCGGACTGGGCGCCGCACATCGAGCCGCTCCCCTTCGCCGAGGACTTCGCCCGCCTGCGGGCTGCGAGCGCCGACCGCGCCGCGTTCGTCCGCGACCTGCCCGACGCCTGGGTCGACCAGCTGGCCGTCGTGGGCACTCCCGAGGACGCTCGTCGCCGCATCGGGCTGCTGCACGAGGCCGGCGCCTCGAGCGTCGTGCTGATGCCGTCGGGGCCCGATCCGCTCCACGCGATGGAGGAGCTCGCCCGGGCGCTCTGACGCGCTCGGCCCCGCCCCGGTGCCGCCCACCGGGCCCGGAGACGCGTCCGGCCCGCAGGATCCGAGGATCGTGCGGGCCGGACGGTCTGCTGGAGCCGGAGGTCAGGCCGACATGCGGGCCTTCAGGTTCTCGTCGAGGGTGGCGAGGAACTCCTCGGTCGTCTGCCAGCCCTGCTCGGGGCCGACGAGCAGAGCGAGGTCCTTCGTCATCTTCCCGGACTCGACGGTCTTGATGACGACGTCCTCCAGGGTGAGCGAGAAGTCGATGAGCTCCTGGTTGCCGTCGAGCTTGCCGCGGTGCGCGAGGCCGCGCGTCCAGGCGTAGATCGAGGCGATCGGGTTGGTCGAGGTGGGCTTGCCGGCCTGGTGCTGGCGGTAGTGGCGCGTGACGGTGCCGTGCGCCGCCTCCGCCTCGACGACGCTGCCGTCGGGCGTGGAGAGCACGGAGGTCATCAGACCCAGCGAGCCGAAGCCCTGCGCGACGGTGTCGGACTGGACGTCGCCGTCGTAGTTCTTGCAGGCCCAGACGTAGCCGCCCTCCCACTTCATGGCCGAGGCGACCATGTCGTCGATGAGGCGGTGCTCGTAGGTGAGTCCCGCGGCGTCGAAGCGCTCCTTGAACTCGGTCTCGAAGATCTCCTCGAAGATGTCCTTGAAGCGGCCGTCGTAGGCCTTGAGGATCGTGTTCTTGGTGGAGAGGTAGACCGGGTAGTTGCGCGAGAGGCCGTAGTTGAGCGACGAGCGGGCGAAGTCGCGGATCGACGCGTCCTGGTTGTACTGGACCTGCGCGATGCCGTCGTCCGGGGCCTTGTAGACCTCGAACCTCATCGGCTCGGAGCCGTCCTCGGGCGTGAACTCGACGGTCAGCGTGCCCTTGCCCTTGAAGACGAAGTCGGTGGCGCGGTACTGGTCGCCGAACGCGTGGCGGCCGATGATGATCGGCTTGTTCCAGCCGGGGACCAGGCGCGGGATGTTCGAGATGATGATGGGCTCGCGGAAGATCACGCCGCCGAGGATGTTGCGGATCGTGCCGTTGGGCGACTTCCACATCTTCTTCAGGCCGAACTCCTCGACGCGGGCCTCGTCAGGGGTGATGGTCGCGCACTTCACGCCGACGCCGTGCTTCTGGATGGCGTGCGCCGCGTCGATCGTGACCTGGTCGTCCGTCTCGTCGCGGTACTCGATGCCGAGGTCGTAGTACTCGAGGTTCACGTCGAGGTACGGGTGGATGAGGGTGTCCTTGATCTTCTGCCAGATGATGCGCGTCATCTCGTCGCCGTCGAGCTCGACGACCGTTCCCTCAACCTTGATCTTGGACATTGCTCTCCCATGGTGTCGATGACCCCGCACCTGTGCGGGACGGGCGGCTCTGCACCGCTCCGGATGGCCTCCGCCAGCCTACCCGAGGCCCGAACTGTCTCGATGTCGAGACACTTCTCCGCCGTCGGCCCGACGGCCCGTCCGCGTCGCCCGACAGGAGGATGCCCGCCGCCGCACGCCGCCGGTACAGTGACGGCATGAGTGACCTCCGCCTGGAAGAGCTGTCCGCCTCGAACATCTCCGCCGTCAACGGGCTGAGCCTCAAACCCGGCCAGGAGCAGTTCATCGCCCCGGTCTCCTACTCCGCCGCCGCCGCCGTGATCGACCCGGGCGCCTCCTGGCAGCGGGCCGTGATGGACGGCGACGAGCTCGTCGGCTTCATCCACGCGCACTTCGACCCCGAGGCGGCGGAGGAGTTCCGCAGCTGCATCTGGCGCATCAACATCGACGCGGCGAAGCAGGGCCGAGGCGTCGGAACCTTCGCGGTCCGCGCCACCGCGGACGAGGCCCGCGCCCGCGGCTTCGACACCCTCACGGTGATCTGGGAGTCCGGCGAGGACGGCCCCGAGCAGTTCTTCCGCTGGATCGGCTTCGAGGTCGTCGGCGAGACGCAGTACGGCGAGAACATCGGGGCGCTGACGCTCTGAGCGCGGAGGGTGCGCGGGGCGCGCGTGCTCGGGGGGACTCCGTCGCACCGGGGCCGACCACGGCGGTGCCGGACGCGCCGGAGCCGGCCGACTTCGTCTCCGCGGTCCTCGACGTGGTCGCCTCCATCCCGCCCGGGCAGGTGATGGCCTACGGCGAGATCGCCGCGCTCCTCGGCTCGCGTGCGTCGCGCGCGGTCGGCACGGTGATGGCCCGTTACGGCTCGGAGACGGCCTGGTGGCGCGTCGTGCGCTCCGGTGGCGCGCCTCCGCTCGGCCACGAGGAGCGCGCCCGCCGCGAGTACGAGCGCGAGGGCACGCCCCTCGTCGTCACTCCGACCGGCTACCGAGTAGACGTGCGCACCGCCCGCTGGCGCCCCTGATCCTCAGCGCTTCCCCGCGACTCCCGCCGCCGTCTCGTGCGATCTGCAGGCTCCGGTGCGATCTGCAGGAGTTCGCCGTGCCGTCTGCAGGCTCCAGTGCGATCTGCAGGAGTTCGCCGTGCCGTCTGCAGGCTCCGGGGCGATCTGCAGGAGTTCGCCGTGCCGTCTGCAGGCTCCCGTGCGATGTGCAGGCTCCGGGGCCGTCTGCAGGGGATCGCCGTGCCGTCTGCAGGAGATGCTCGACTTTCCGGCCGACTTCCGCGGCGGAATCGGCCTTCTTGCCGAAATCCCCTGCAGATCGCACCCAGCCCTGCAGACGGCACGGGTGCCTGCAGATCGCACGGGTGCCTGCAGACGGCACGAACGCCTGCAGACCGCACCCGCCCCGCGCCGTCCGACTAGACCAGCGAGTCCCGCCAGGCGGCGTGCAGGGTCGCGAAGCGGCCCTCGCCGGCGATGAGCGCCTCCGGGGTCCCGTCCTCGACGATGCGGCCGTGCTCCATCACCAGCACCCGGTCGGCGATCGCGACCGTCGAGAGGCGGTGCGCGATGATGACCGCCGTGCGGTCGGCCAGGAGCGTCTGCAGGCCCTGCTGCACCAGGCGCTCGCTCGGGATGTCGAGGGAGGAGGTCGCCTCGTCCAGGATCAGCACCGCCGGGTCGGCCAGGAACGCGCGGGCGAACGAGATCAGCTGGCGCTGACCGGCCGAGACGCGGCCGCCGCGCTTGTTCACGTCGGTGTCGTAGCCGTCCGGCAGCGCCTGGATGAACTCGTGCGCGCCGACCGCCTGCGCCGCCCGGACGATCTCGTCGTAGGACGCGGTCGGCCGCCCGATCGCGATGTTGTCGGCGACGGATCCGGAGAAGAGGTACGCCTCCTGGGTGACCATCACGATCGCGCGCCGCAGGTCCTTCGGGTGCAGCTGCCGCAGGTCCACGCCGTCGAGGGTCACCACGCCGTCGCTCGGGTCGTAGAAGCGCGAGATCAGCTTGGCGAGCGTCGTCTTGCCGGCGCCCGTGGACCCGACGAGGGCGATGGTCTGCCCCGCGGGGATGTCGAGGTCGAAGCGGGGCAGCACCTCGCGGTCGGCGGTGTAGGCGAAGCGGACGCCCTCGAAGCCGAGGCGGCCCCGCGCCTGGCGCAGGTCGACCGGGCGCGCCGGATCCGGGACGCTCGGCTCCTCGGCCAGCACGCCCGAGATCTTCTCGAGCGCGGCGGCCGCCGACTGGTAGGAGTTGTAGAACATCGCCATCTCCTGCACCGGGTCGAAGAAGCGCCGGGTGTAGAGCAGGACCGCCAGCAGCGCGCCGATCTCGAGCCCGCCGTCGAGCACGCGGACGCCGCCGATGAACAGCACCACGGCGACCGTGACGTTGCCGATCAGCACGAGCCCGGGGTCGAAGGTGCCGAACACCCCGAAGACGCGCTTGTAGGCGAGCCGGTACTGCTCGACGACCCCGCCGAACACGGACTCGTTGCGCTTCTGCGTGCGGAAGGTCTGCACGGCGCGGATGCCGGTCATCGACTCCACGAACTGCACGATCAGCCGCGACGAGGCGACGCGGGTGCCGCGGAACAGCGCCTGCGAGCGCTTCTGGAACCAGCGGGTGAGCAGCGCGAGCGGCACCAGCGCGCAGGCGAGCACGATGCCGCTCACGCCGTCCAGGGAGACGAGGGCGATCGCGACGAAGCCCATGTAGAGCCCGCCCTGCACCAGCTGGTTGATGCCGGAGTCGAGCAGCTCGCGGATGGAGTCGAGGTCGCTGGTCTGACGCGAGATGATCCGGCCGGAGGTGTAGTTCTCGTGGAACTCCAGGCTCAGCTTCTGGGTGTGCAGGAAGACCCGCTTGCGCAGGTCGATCAGGATCGCCTGGCTCACCCGCGCGGAGAGCACGGTGTACCAGGCGACCAGGAGCGCGCCGACGAGCCCGGTGAGGATGTACGCGCCGACCGTGACCGCCAGCGGGACCGCGTTCCCCGCGAGGACCGCGGGCAGGCCGTTGTCGATGCCCGCCGCGATCAGCGCCGGTCCGGCGACCTGGGCAGCGGTCGCGACGACGACCACGACCGCGGTGAGCACCAGCCGCAGCCGGAGCGGCCGCAGCAGGGAGCCGAGCAGCCGCAGCGAGCGCCGGCGCAGGGCCGCCGACTCCGCTCTGCTGAGGTCGTCGCGCTCCTCGGAGGAACCGAGCGTGCTCATGATCGCGTCTCCTGGTGGGTCGTCGTGGGGCGGGAGCCGATGCGCTCGGTCCCGGCGAGCCGGGTCAGCTCGTCCTCCTCGAGGCTCGAGATGACGAAGCGGTAGTGCGGGCTGCTCGCGAGCAGCTCGCTGTGGGTGCCGACCGCGGTGATGCGGCCCTCCTCCATCAGGGCCACGCGATCGGCGAGCGCCACCGTCGAGGGGCGGTGGGCGACGATGATCGCCGTGGTGTCGCCGAGCACGCGGCGCAGCCCGGCCTCGACGCGCGCCTCCGTGTCGACGTCGAGCGCCGAGAGCGGGTCGTCGAGGACGAGCACCGCCGGACGCGCGGCCACCGCGCGGGCGAGGGCGAGGCGCTGGCGCTGGCCGCCGGAGAGGCTCATCCCCTCCTCGCCCACCTTCGTGTCCAGGCCCTCGGGGAGGCGGTGGACGAAGTCGGCCTGCGCGATCTCGAGGGCCTCGAGCAGCTCCTCCTCGGTCGCATCGGGTCGGCCGAGGAGGACGTTCTCGCGCACGCTGGTGGAGAAGAGCGTCGCGTCCTCGAACGCCATGCCGATGTGCGTGCGCAGCTCGTCGCGGCGCAGGCGGCGGATGTCGACGCCGTCGAGCTCGATGGCTCCGCCGGTCACGTCGTACAGGCGCGGGAGCAGAGCGGTGAGCGTCGTCTTCCCGGAGCCGGTGATGCCGACCAGCGCCATCGTCTCGCCCGGCTCGACCTCGAGGTCGACGCCGTCGAGGAGATCGCGGTAGCGCTCGGGGGCGTCCTGGTAGCGGAAGTGGACGTCGCGGAAGCGCACCCGACCGCGCGGCTCGGCGATCGTCTCGGGGTCCTCCGGGTCGGTGATGGTGTTCCGGCTGTCCATCACCTCGAAGTAGCGGTCGACCGCGGTGCGGGTGTCGAAGGTCATCGAGAGGAGGAAGCCGATCGACTCGACCGGCCAGCGCAGCACGGTCGCGGTGGCGAAGAAGGCGAACAGCTCGCCGACGCTCAGCTGGCCGGCCGCGGCGAGCCAGACCCCGCCGAGCAGGCAGAGCGCGAACGCGATGTCCGGCACCAGCAGCAGGACGAGCCAGATCCCGGCGATGGCGCGGGCCTTGTCGATCTCGGTGCCGCGGAGCTTCTCGGCCTGGCCGGCGAAGTTCTCCAGCGCGTGCTGGTGGCGGCCGAAGGCCTTGAGGACGCGGATGCCGTGCACCGACTGCTCGACGGTCGTGGCGAGGTCGCCGGCCTGGTCCTGGCTGCGACGCGCGATGCTCGAGTAGCGCTTCTCGAACGCGAACCCGTAGATCCAGACCGGGATCGAGCACACGACGAAGAGCACGCCGAGGATCGGGTTCCAGTAGACGAGGACCCCGAAGCCGACGACGATCGTCAGCGCATTGACCACGAGCAGGACGAAGCCGAAGGCGATCCAGCGGCGGATGAGGCTGAGGTCGCTCATCGCCCGCGACAGGAGCTGCCCGCTCTGCCAGCGGTCGTGGAACGAGACGGGGAGGTCCTGCAGCCGGCTGTAGAGCGACGAGCGCATGCGCGCCTCGATCCGCGTGCTGGGGGTGAGGACCATCCGGCGCCGCAGCGCGATGGCACCGGCCTCGACGACGCCGAGCACGAGGATGACGGCGACCGGCCCGATCAGCGGTCCGAGGTCGCCGGAGCCGGCGGACGCCGCTCCGTCCCCCAGCGGCCCGTCGACGAGCTGCTGCAGGACGATCGGGATGACCAGCGACACCAGGCTCGCCACGAGCGCGACCGCGATGCCGCCGACCAGCCGGGGCAGGGAGTCGCCGACGAAGGGGACGAGGCGCAGCAGGGTCTGCAGCGTGCTCGGGCGCTTCTGCGCGGGAGCGCCGGGAGACGGGAGGGCGGGAGCGGACACGGCGGAGGGCTTTCGCGACGAGGGCGGAGCCTCTCCTGCCGGGTGAGCGGGGAGGCGGGAGGTGCCACCGGGCCGGAGAGCTCCGGGCAGCCTTGAAGGCTATACCCCGGCTCAGCGCTCCGTCCAGCGGCCGCCGCGATCCGGCGGCTCCCCCGCCTCGGCCGTCAGCGGACGCGGACCGAGAGGCAGGTGACGCAGCCCTCGAGCTTCTCGAACTCCGAGATGTCCACGGTGAGGACGCGGTAGCCCAGGCTCCGCAGCAGCTCGGCGCTCCGGGGAGCGGAGGCCGCCATCAGGAGGGTGTCGTCGTCGAGGACGACCACGTGGGCGCCCGGCTCCTCCGGCATCGGCAGGAAGGAGGGGAACAGGCGCGGCTCGTCGACGACCGGCTCCCAGCCGATGACCGTGCCGTCGGGCAGAGCGGTCACGGCGCTCTTGAGGTGCAGCACCTTCGTCAGCGGCACCGCGACGACGTCGTACCCGCGGGGGCGGAGGATCGTCCGCAGCTGGGCGACCCCCGCTGCGTCGGTACGGCCTCCCCGGCCGACGTAGACCGTCGATCCGACCTTCAGCACGTCGCCGCCGTCGAGGGTGGCCGGCTCCTGGATGCGGTCGACCGTGAGGCCGAGGGCGCGGACGGCCTCCTCCGCACCCTCGGTCTCGTCGCGGCGGGACTCCGCTCCGGAGCGGGTGATCACGGCGTGGTCGCCGAACACGACGACCGCGTCCTCGAGGAAGACGGAGTCGGCGAGGCCGGGCGCCGGCGCGGCCTCGACCGTCTCCCAGCCGGCCCGCTCGAGCAGGTCGACGTACGCCTCCCACTGCTGCTGCGCGCGCTGCTGGTCGACGGGGACGCGCTCGAGGTGGGTGAGCTCGCCCGACGAGAGGTCGGCGGCCGGGGCCCGGACGATCGCGATGCGGCGGTCGGTGACGACGGCGGCCGGCGCGCCCGTGGTGCGGAGGCGGTTCCAGAGCGCGCGGCCGACGCTCGCCGCCGAGACGGTGAACGCGAGCAGGAAGACGAGGTTGAGCCCGGCGAAGGTCTGGAAGATGGAGGCCCAGACGGCGCCCGTGACGGCCTCGCCGGTGGCGCTCGCCTGGACGAGCGTGCCGAACACGGCTCCGACCACGCCCGCGACGAGTCCGGCGAGGGCGGCGGTCCAGGTGCGGCCGAGCGTCCCCGCGACGGCGAGGGCGAGGACGACCACGAAGCCGAGCACGCTCGAGAGCAGGAAGTAGGCGTTGACCTGCGGGATGGAGCCGGGCTGCAGCTGGTTGCCGATGAAGAAGGCCAGCAGGTTGGCGAGGTGCGCCACGAGCGCGGTCGCCGCGGCGGCGAGCAGCGCGACGAGGATCCGGCGGCCCGTCCCGGGCGCGCGGCCCCGGTTCGGGCCGATCGCGGTCGCAGCGGTCGGGGTGTCGGGAGTGGACGCGGGCGTCGAGTCGGAAGGCACCCGGTGACCCTACGCGCCCCCGCCCGCGCCCCGCCTGTCGATCCCCTAGCAGCCGCCTAAGAGCCGCCCCCACGAGGCAGAGGGCTCAGCGTGGATCGCGTGCCCAGCGATTCCCGCGACCCGCGACGCACCCCGCTCTACGGAACGCACCGTGTCGCGAAGCCGACCGCGCCCGGCCGCGCGGGGAGCGGCCGGGAAGACGCCCACCGCACGGCAGAGCCGGTTCAGCGGTAATCGCGTGCCCAGCGATTCCCGCGACCGGCGACGCGACCCGCTCCATGGAACGCACCCCGTCGCGAAGCCGACCGCGCCCCGCCGCGCAGGGAGCGGC